>NZ_CAUJAM010000003.1:0-51022 GCF_963082475.1 Methanobrevibacter sp. V14 | reverse complement strand
GTATTAAATATTGTATAATTAAGTTTACATAATGGTGGCTTAATTCATTGAAAACATTAGAAATATTATTTTATCATCCTAATTTTTTAATATAATTATTTGTATAATTCTAATAAATTATATTATAAATTTGTTATTGGGGAATAATATGATAAGAGATGAATCCATACAATTGTGGATGGGTAATAAAAATAAGGAAAAAGATGACGGCTCTTTAGACATTAGTCTGATTAGAAGTCCTACAAAATACGAAATTATACGATTATTAAATAATAATGAGTTAAGTTTCGAAGAGATTGTAAAAAATACTTCAAAATCGAAACCAACAATTTCAATGCATCTTAAAAGCTTAAGAGAAGAGGGCATTGTAAAATATAAAATGGATCCGTCAGATAATCGTAAAAAAATTTTTTATTTATGTGCAGATATCATTGGCAATGTAAATGCAAATAGACATGTTCATGTTAAAGAGAACCAAACCAAATTGTTAATTGAAGACTTTATTGAAAATGGTGATGTGGAATATACATTAATGCTAGTTCATTCATTCAAATCAATTCTTCAAGAATTTGGTATTGAAATGGAATATATTCTAACTTCAATTGGAAATCATATGGGGGTATATTTATTTGAAACTCTCTATGATAAAGATTTCAATAGATTTCAATCAAATATCATCCAATATTGGAAAGACAATAATCTAGGTTTGCTTCAATTTGAACTTAATGATAATATTCAAATTGTCTGTTATGATTGTTTTGAATGTTATAATTTACCTAAAACTGGAAAACCCGAATGTTATTTGGAAGTTGGAATGTTTGAAACATTGTTTTCTAAATATTTCAATCATGAAGCTTCTGTTACTGAAATTAAATGTTATTCCATGGGCGATGATTATTGTGCTTTTGAAGTGGAAATTTAAGTTAACGTTTTAATTATTTTTAAAACATAACTTCTTTATTTTTTTAAAATTAACATTCATATGGATTTCATAAATCTTTCTTTAATTGTAATCGGGTCTATATCAATTATCGGTGCTTTAGAATTTCCTTCTTCAGTTCTATATACAATAAAACTTGCATCTTCACTTTTGATAAATTCTTTTAAATCGATATCCTCATAATAATGACTATTTTTAAATCCAACGCCTCTTGCAATATCAACAAGGTCAACTACTTGTGCATATGTGTCTTGATTGCCAGTAGATCCATATGCTCCATTGTCAATAACAATCCAGGTTAGATTAGAAGGATTATTTGCAAATACAGTTACAAGTGAGCCCATATTCATTAAAAGAGACCCATCACCATCAATAACAACAATATCATCATAAGGATGAGCTAATGCCAGTCCAAGTCCAATTGATGAGGCAAGACCCATTGAACCAATCATATAAAAGTTTTTAGATCGGTCATCTATTTCATATAACTCCCTTGATGGAAATCCAATATTACAAATGACCAATTCTTCATCGATATTTTCCATAATATCTTTAATAGCTTCATATCTTGCCATAGTATCACCAATATTTGATCTCTAATAATATGCTGACGGGTTTTCCTTCTTCTTCAGAAAATTCCCAAGATAATCTAACGTCATTATAAGCGGCTTCAGGAGTGACTGGTGTGAAGAAATTAAAATTCATTGCTTCAAGTATTCTTGAAGTTGATTCACCCATAGGAACTTGACCAACTATATTTTCACCTTCAGTTCCACGATGGCTCATTATCATCAGTAATGGAAATTCATATAACTCCATTAATGATTTAAGTGCATTTATTGAATTGCCAAATCCGGAGTTTTGCATTAAAATAGCTGTATGTTTGCCACCGAGATAAGCTCCAGCACATATTCCAATTCCTTCCTCCTCACGTGTAACTGGAATGTGGGTAATTTCAGGGTCATCATCAATCATATTTAATAATTTTGATAAGTTTACACAGGGAACACTAACAATAAAATCGATTCCTGCATCTTTAAGACCATTATAAATAGCTTCACTACTATCCATTTCATATCACTTTTTAAATTTTATATAGTAATTTATCTTAAATACTATAAAAAACTATTCAAACATAGTAAAGTTTTTATTTATTTAACCCTAATATACAATCATGTTTAGCAAACTTCCGATATCTAGTAAAACGGAAAAGATTTTAACAAAATCTTTAGATGAAGCCATTACAGTTGAAGAAGCAAATCATTTAATGAATATAAAAGGAACTGATTTATATCCTTTACTTGCAACTGCGGATTATTTACGCCATGAAATTGCTGGTGATGATGTAACATTCATCAATAACTGCAATATTAACTTTACTAACATCTGCACTGTTAGATGTGGTTTTTGCGCATTTGGAAAAGATGCAGGTGATCCAGAGGCATATATATTAAATGATGAGCAAATTTTGACAAAAGCTCAGGGAGCGGTTGAAAAAGGAGCTCATGAATTTTGTTTGATGGGTGGTGTTCTTCCAGATGCGGATATTGAGTATTATGAGCATCTACTTAGATTGTTGAAAGGGGAGTATCCGAATGTAATGATTCATGGATTTTCACCAACAATGATTAATGATGCATGTACTGTATCGGGAATAGATATTGCAGAAGGTTGTGAAAGATTATGTGATGCTGGTCTTGATACATTGCCCGGAACTGCTGCTGAGATATTAACTGACCGTTCAAGAGAAATAATCTGTCCAGAAAAGGTTAATGTACAAGAATGGATTGACATTGTAAAAATTGCTCATGAGGTTGGAATTCCAGGTTCAGCAACAATTATGTATGGACATGTGGAGACTTTAAAAGAAAGAGTAGAACATATTGATATCATTCGCAGATTACAAGAAGAAACTCATGGTTTTACTGAGTTTATTCCAATGACATTTATGCATGAGTATTCTCCAATCTTTTTAGAAGGCCAGTCAAATCTTGGAGCTAGTGGAATTGAAGATTTGAAATTATATGCAGTTTCCAGATTAATGCTTAGAGATTTAATCCCAAATATCCAAGTTTCCTGGGTTAAGATGGGTTTTAGATTTGCACATGTGGCTCTCACAGCAGGCACTAATGATTTAGGCGGAACTCTTGGAGGGGACGAATTGTCTGAAGCCTCCGGTGCTCCTGATGGTGTTGAAGCATCAATTGAAACATTAGAGGGCATGGTTAGAGATCTTGGAAGAAATCCGGTTGAGAGAAACTCCAAGTATACTGAATTTTATCCAATTAATAAAGGCATAGAAATGCCTACATTATAGGTGCTTAAATTGAAGAAGTTTATTGTTATCGATGGGTTAGATGGGTCTGGAAAAGATACACAAGTTAATTTATTGGCTGAAGCTTATAAAAAACATGGAAAAAGTGTTGTTGTTAGATCCCATCCATGTTGTGATAATAAGTTTGGTCGCAAATCAAAACTTGCACTTCAAAAACAAGGCAAAATCAATAAAATTAAAGCAACGGTTTATTTTGGTCTTGATGCAATCAGATCTGTTCATATCTATTATTATAAAAAAAATTGTGATGTTTTAATCTTTTCTAGATATATATTGGCGGTTATGTATCTTCCAAATGGTATAAATTCACTTGTTTATAAAATTGTTGCTTTTATTCTTCCAACTTCTGATTGCATGTTCTTTTTAGACATTACGCCGGAAGAATCACTTAGGCGTATTGATACACGTCAGGAAGAGCTTGAAATGTTTGAAAATATTGATTCCTTACGTGAAAATAGGGAAAGATCACGTAAATTTACATATAATTGGAATGTTGTTTCAGCAGATGATGCGCCTGATGTAATTTCACAAAAAATAAAAGACATATGTTTCCAAACTGATTAGATTATAATACTTCCTTTATCCCATCACTTGTTATAATCATCAATGAGTTTAAGTTTTCTAAAACAAGTGAAACAATCGGATGGGTCTGAATATCCTTATGCATGAATATTATTTCTTTTTCTACAATATCAATCCAATTAACATGATAAACTACCACTCCATTAACAATTAAACCCAAATACTCAGGTACGAATCTGTTTTCATCTATTTCTTCAAAGTAAGGATTTTTTCTCAATATCTCTCTTAAAACATTTTCCATATTATACACCTTTTCTCTCATATACAAACTCAGGCACTGCCTTATCAAAAGGATCAAAGCTTTCTCTATTTTTAACTTCCATACATTTCATGCTTACTTTGGAGTGTAGCGATGAAGGCAATCTCAAAATTCTTTTAAGGTCAATTGATACTTTTGCATCAATTGTTGCAAGATTAACTCTTGCCATAGATTCAACAAGGTTTTTATATCTTCTAGGTCCGATATCTCTTTTAAATAAACCCCAATTATTGTTTTTCAAGTGGTGTCTTGAAGATATTATGTCTTTCATTAATTTAGGATTTATTCCATCTATTTTTTCATTACCTACTAAATGGAGGATATTAAATTTAACTTTATCGGTAAATATCTTTGAATAACCTATAGGTATTGTGAAATGCTCAAAATTAAATCCCTGAGGAGATACTTCTGAGTTCATAAACTGTGATTTTGGAACTTCAGCACCTGCAGCGTATTTTAAAACTTCAGATCTAAGTTCACTATTTGCAAGCATCATTTCTTCATCAAGAATTCTTATATGGTATCCTCTTCCGGAGTATATTAAATGAATGTTTTTCAATCCTAAATCAGATTCTAAAGTATCAATTAATGTATTTACTATTTCTAAAGCTTCCCCAAGACAAATTTCGCATACTCCATTACATTGACATGATCTAATCGGTATGTCTTTTGCATCTACATCGAAAACATATTCCGCCTTTAACCAATCTTCACGACGGCGAGGGTTATTATAAAAAGCTACTGAAATATAAGCTGCAAATGGTGCTTTATACCTTAAGAATTTCCTTAATGATTCACTTCCTTTAAAAACTTTATATCTGTCATTTGGTCCTCTGCCGTTGTGGTCGAAACCAAACTCTCTTTTTCTGATATCATTTGAAATGAAGTCAGGCAAATCTTTAGGATCCCATTCTTCACGATAGTATTGTCTTCGCTCTTTTATTGTAGCTTTAGAAAACATGATTATAATTATATTTTTAAAGTATTTATTTATTGGGTAAGTGCGATTTTGTGTATTGTAATGTTTTTATATTACCTAAAATATAAGTTACATTGAGGTAAAATTATAGGTGTATTCATGTTTTTAACAATTACTTTATCAATAATTATAATGTTTGCAGTTGTTTTAATGATAGTGTCTGGAGTGGATTTTATCCAGAACAAAAGACTTTTCACATCAGCTCCTCAAGATATCCAAGATGCAATAGTCCCACATAATGAACGATTTAGAGGGGCTCATTTAATTGGTTGGATTTTAGCTATCCTTTCAGTTCTCATTATTATTTTTTCTATATTATATGCATTTATTGATGGAATCAATCATAACTGGAAATTCTGCAGATTTTCATAAGGTTTTTAGTCATGCTATGGGCTTATAAAATATTTGATATAATATTCCTGAATTGGTTTTTATTAACCAAAACACATTTTTATCAGCATTATTTTCCTGAAACCAGAGATTGTAAAAGTTTTAAGCAATATGGATTTAATAAAAACAGCAAATCATGAAATTGATCCTATTTCCATTTATTGCTTTAATATTTGCAGGAATAGCAACATTATTTTAAATTCAATAATTTTAATATCTATTAAAAGGAATATTATCATATGGAAGAAATAGTTGAAGTTATTGGAATCGAACATTTAAAAACAATATTGTCAGGTCTTACACCAGAAGATATTGTTAAACCTGCATTTGATAATTGGATGGGCGGCATTAAAACTGGCCATACAATATTAAATCTTGAAAATGGTCAGGTTTATGGATTAGGCATTGATTTTAATGATCTTTCATTAGGCGATGAGATTTATATTGAATTATATACCATTAGCTCTCATGAAAATCCAATCAATGAAGAGGAATTTTTCTCTAAAAGGGAATATGAGGAATTTCTAGAGTTTAGCAGCGAAGATCCTTGTGAGCATATTCCAGATATTATCACAGAATTTTGTGAAGTAAAAGGCATTGATGAATATGAACGCCAAATTGGCCTTTTAGCATATAATTTTGAAAAAATGGAACAATCCAATTATAATATGTGGGAATCTAAGATTTTAAACAAGTATTATGATGCCATTTATGAAAACCACAATCCATTTGAGTTTAGCCAGTCTAGTCTTTAGGGGATTGTTTGTCCAGCTGGAATTTTTTACGCCCATAACATGAAAGAGGGTTATTGATTCCTTTACATGATTTGTCTGGATGACATAGGTGGGGTAAATGTATTTTTATTTTCTCACAGCTCATTGGAGTATACCATTTAGTTTCACCTTCATGGTTAATATCAACTGTTTCATGCATTCCAAAACCTAATTTTGAGATGATATTTATTTTTTCTTGAGGCTGGTCATCAAATAAAGGAGGTGTACAGTTATCTGCCGCATCAAAGATTAATGGAAGGATTTCATTTTCTGTAATTGTAAGGTCAGGATCTATGTCTGATACTTTCACGGTTTCATCTGAAGCAAATATTCTTGGATATAATCTTGCATATGATGCAAAGGATGTTAAAAGAAGTACGATTGCATCGTTACGTCCACCGGAAGATACACCTTCAACTGTTGCTTTAATGCATGGTGGGAAAGCATCTGGATTTAATTTACCTGCTTCGACAGAACCGTAAATTCCACCACTACCTGTATAGTATTGATTATATTTGCTAATCTCTGTTGGTATGAATTCTTTTAACTCTTCACTGATTTTAATGATGGCTGGGTGAATTTCAATTCTTGCTGACATTTCTTTAATGCGTCCAATATATTCTTCGGTTTTTTGCATTATTAATCTTGATATGATTTGTTCTTTGACGCTGTCGCCTATTAATATATTATACATTCGCTCAGGGCTCCTGTCGATAAATTCATCCCCAAAACGATATAGGAAGTCGTCCTGTTGAAGAATAATGTTTCCTTCATCAATTAAAAGATCGGTCATTTTGATTTTTTTGGAAGCTACAATGTCTCTTAGGGATTTCCAGTTTATTGCACCATCCACCTTCACCTCATCAAGCACTTCATCAATGATTTCTGCTCTTGAAATTGGAGATATTTTAGATAATCTTTCTAGAATCAGTGTTCCTTGAGATTCAATAAATAGTCTGGTCTCTCGTGAGCCTAAGTTAAATTGTATTGCAATTGCCTGACATAGTATATGAAAGGCCACTGCGTCTTTGGCGAATAATTCTTCATTTGACAGGTATTCAAATTCAGCTTGAACAAAGTTGTTGTTGTTCTTTTTCTCTATTGCCCATTGCATACGTTTCATACATAAATCAAAGTATGATTTAGGAATTAAATTGTCATCTGATATTTTTTGATTTAGTGTGTGAGTGCAGATTTCTATTAAAGATTCATCTACCTCAAATATTTGATTTAAATCTCCATATTCACGTATAATTTCTCTTCCTTCATCGGAAAGTGGATTAATATATGAAACTTCTGCCATGTTCATTATTTTTTATTTTATATTTTAAATAGATAACCTATTTTCAAATTCAATATTGATTTTTTTAAATTATTTTAATTGGCGAAAAAATTGCCTCTAAAAATAAATCTTTATTATATATAAGTAACATAATTATACTATGTTTAAAATAATTGAGGGGACTGATTAATGTCAAAAATATTTATTTCATGTGCACTTCCTTATGCAAACGGACCATGTCATTTAGGTCATATCCGTTCCACTTATCTTCCGGCTGATATTTATGCAAGGTATAATAGAATGATTGGAAATGACGTGTTAATGGTTTGTGCTACAGACGAACATGGAACTCCAATTGCTGTAAAAGCGGATAAAGAAAATAAAAAACCGATTGAAATATCAAAAAGATATCATGACATGATTGTTCGTGATGTGGAATCAATGAATATTTCATTAGATAGCTTTACAAGAACGACTGACGAATCTCACTATGAAATTGCTAAAAACTTCTTCAAATCATTATATGATGAGGGATTAATTTATAGGGAGGATATCCAACAACTATACTGTCCTGTATGCAATAAATTCTTGCCTGACAGGTATGTGGAGGGGTCATGTCCAGAATGCGGGTCAGAAGCAAGGGGGGACCATTGCGAGAAATGTGGAAAGGCTCTTGAACCTACAGAACTTGATGAACCACATTGCATTACCTGCGGCACAACTCCAATTATCAAGGACACATTCCAATATGCCTTTAAGCTGTCTGAATTTGAAGATGACTTGAAGGAGTATATTTCTTCAAATGAAAATTTGCCTGCAAACGTTAAAAATTACGCTACTAACTGGTTAAATGATGGGTTAAATGACTGGATTCTAACCCGTGATATGGATTGGGGAATACCTGTCCCATTAGATGAAGCTAAAGGCAAAGTATTATATGTTTGGATTGAAGCATTCTTAGGTTACATCTCGTCAGCATCACAATGGTCAAAGCAATCTGGCAGGAAATGGGAAGAATACTGGAATGATTATGTGGTCCATTTCATTGGAAAGGATATTATTTACCACCATTCAATCTTTTGGCCGGGACTTTTAAAAGCATATGGATGCAAATTGCCTGACATGATATATGCCGGTGAATTTCTATCACTTGAAGGAGAAAAGATGTCTACAAGTAAAAACTGGGTAATATGGATCAGCGACTTTGTAAAAGACTATGATCCGGACTTATTAAGATATTACTTAACCATGAACGCTCCCTTAAACAAGGATTCAGATTTCTCATGGGACGACTTCCAAAGAAGAAACAATGACGAACTTGCAGATGTAATAGGAAACTTCCTGCACCGTACATTTGTATTCACTAAAAAATCATTTGACAATAGGATTCCAGAATATAAAAATCCAACAGAGGAAGATGAATCATTCAGAATGGCTATTGAAGAGCTACCTAATAAGGCTGGTGAATACATAGCAAATTATGAATTTAGAGATGCGTTGCTTGAAATATTCAAGGTAGCCAAAAAGGGAAATAAATATTTCAATGACCAGGAACCATGGAAGGCTGTTAAGGAAGATGTACAGAAAGCAGCAAACTGTTTATACTTATCTAATCAATTAGCAAAAACCTTAGCTTACATGCTAAAACCCTTCATACCAACAAAAGCCGATAAAATAGCTGAAATCATGAATATCGATTCTCTTGATGTATGGGATGATGCTAAAATAGCACTTCCGGTTGGTCATGAGATAAATAAAGCTAAACCATTATTTAAAAAAATTGAAGATAAAGAAATTGAAGCTCAAAAAGCTAAATTAAAAGAAAACTTAAGTGCAGAAGATGAAAATATGAGTGATTTAATAACAATAGATCAATTTGATGAAGTAGTAATTAAAATCGGACAAATTAAAGAAGCTGAAAAAATAGAAAAATCAGACAAACTATTAAAATTAAAAGTGGACATCGGAGAAGAAAAAACAAGACAAATTGTTGCAGGTCTTGCTAAATTCTACTCCCCTGATGAATTGGTTGAGAGGAAAGTGTGTGTTGTTGCTAACTTACAACCAGCTAAACTATTTGGGACATTATCTGAAGGTATGGTTTTAGCTACTGGTGAATCCGGTGCATTACTCGCTCCTGACGTTAATGGAAAAATTGGTGAAAGAATTCAATAAATAGATTAAAATGCCAGAATCTGCACTAGTTAATAAAGCTGAAAGCTATTTGAAAGAGATAGCAAATGATTGCATTAGCTTGGAAAATATTGAGGAATTCGATGTTTTCAAAGACCTTTACTTTAAACTAGATAACAGATTAAACTATTTATCAAAACTAAAAGATGATATGGATGTACAGGGATACACCACACCTTTTACATCTTTAAATAAATATGGAACAAAAACAGTAGCTGAAGTTGCAGCTGATGAAATAAGGGAAAACAGCCGGCACAATCAAATATTTAGAATGAAAGCAAATGCTAAGAAAAACATTCTAGACCGAGTTAAATCAGCTATTGATTCGCATAAAATTGCATTGGGAAACCTGGAACAATTCGGGTCTGTGAAATGCAATTCATGTTATAAAAAATATTCAATCAGTGAATATAAACAGAATCATGGTGAATGTAGTTGTAAAAGTAAAGCCTTCACTTTTAAAGTAAACAAAGAATTAACCTATCGCCTTGAAATAATCCCATACCTTCCGTTATCTGGTAATTACATGGTTCTTCTAAGTGAATTATCAAATAACTCACGCGATTCTTTTAAACAGGTATTGAACATTCTAAAACAGGAACGTAAAGGATTAGTTAAAACTATATCTCTTGTTATTAGGTTCAGAGACGATAATAATCGCTTAATTAGGAAAAATGTTACCTTGGAATCTGAATACATCCATAATTACGAAGAGGAGGTAAGACGTAGGTATGGTGGAGATGTGAGAATCGAAGCATTGAGATTCCATAGAACAAAACCGGCGATTATTGATGATAAGCATGCACGTACAGCTCTTGCACTTGCATATGTTGGTTATTCTCAGGAAATTATCTCCAACATTAAAGAGGATATCTTAAAACGTAGATTAACGGATTTTAAAAGAATAAATAAATATGATGAAATCATTGAGGAATTTGAAAATCAAACACCTGATTTCATAGATAAATATGATTTAGATGCAATAGAATCATGGAGAAAATCCGAAATTGAAAACAAATTCAGAAACCTTAACTATATTGACAGATTCGGAAATATGGCAAGATCTTTAAAGCGTGATTTGAAAGTAAGGGAAAGCATATACAAAAGCACTTTTAAAAACATTTCAGCAACATTAATAATATGGGATATGTTCAGATATTACCTTACAACATCCAACAATTCCCGTAAAATTAATCTAGGACCATTTCCATATATAAGGGTTGAATTGGATAGGGAACAAAGAAAAGTATTCCAAACAACATATAAAAAGGTAATAGAGATATTAAACTCATTCACGGATATTAAAATAATTCCTATATCTGAAATGGATTTGCTGTTATATGAGAAATTCAAATTCGAAAAAGAAATGCGCAATTCAAATATTAAAGTTAACCATGTAGCATTGGGTGCTGCTTTAATCAACCTAAACTCAAATATTGAGCTTGAAGACATTAGTAATGCATTCAACATTAATGAATCAAGAATTAAAAAGGAACTTAAGCATATCGATCAAATTAAAAATCCGAAAAGCGACAAATCTAAGAAATTCCTGGATTTAATTAAAAAGTGAAAATATGAATGATGAAGATATTACCACAATTCATATTACCAAAGCACTATCTTCCTCTATGATTGTTGAGTTGATTGACAAACACCCTAACTTAGAGGAAATCACCTGTTCTCCCAGTGTTTATAAAAGAACCTCTAAGACATATATTGATGCACTGAACCAGTTAGATATTAACGTTAAAACAGAATATCAATGGGGTGCAAAGTCTAGAAGTAATGATATCGAATTTTACATAAAAAAATTATCAGATGAAGGATTAAATCCAAAACAAATATCTCAAAAACTAGATATATCCCTTAATCGTGTTTATTACTTGCTTAGAAAGGCCAATGCTAGCTTTAACAATCGCAAACGTAAATATGACCATGATGAAATTAAACAGCTTAAAAAAGATGGCCTGTCTGCTAGAGAGATTTCTGACAAATTAAATATTCCTCCTAGAAGTGTTTATTATATTTTAAATAAAAAATAACTACTTTTTTTAATAATGACAACTATATAATAAACTATGATGATTTTACCACAACTTCCATTATATGGAATAGCTATAATCTGCGGCTTATTATCTTTTGCGGTTACAAAATTAACAATGCCAAGAATTATACGAAAACTTGAAGATGCCGATATTGTTGGAAAAGATATTCATAAATCATGGAAGCCTGTTGTTGCTGAAATGGGTGGATTTGGCATATTATTCGGATTTATAATTGGAATATTTTCCGGAATATATATGCATGATATTTTAACATTTAAGTTGGTTATAGTGCTCGTTGTCATATTGCTTGTTGGAATAATAGGTATTGCAGATGATTTACTTGCACTATCCTCAAAAGAAAAATTTTTCTTATTGTTTTTAGCAGGCCTGCCTTTAATTTGGGTAGCTCCTCCTAATGTAGGATTATTGTATCTTATTACAATTCCAATTGCATTATCTGTCGGTTCTAATTTAACAAACATGTTGGCAGGGCTAAACGGTATTGAATCCGGTCTTGGGATTATTTCCATGACATCACTTACAATTGCTTGTATAATTTTAGGCAAATACGATGTTACAATCATCTCAATGAGCATGTTAGGTGCCTTGATTGCATTTTTATACTATAATAGATATCCTGCAAAGATTTTCCCAGGAGATACAGGTACGTTAATAATCGGTGCAGCTATTATATGTGTTGCTTTTATTGGTAGGGTCAAGTTAATAGCTTTCATAATAATGATGCCGAATATTATTGATGCGGCTTTAAAGTTCTACTCGGCGGGAGTAATGAACAGACAACAACAAAAGCCAACGCAATTAAATGATGAGGGTAAACTTGTAAGGCCTAAAAGTGGTTTTAAGTCATTGATTAGGTTAGTTTTAAGAAGACCGATTGCTGAGAAGGATGCAGTTAAAATAATTTGGGGAATTGGATTATTCTTTGGTGTTTTAGGTATTGTTATTGCATTAATCATGCCGGGAATGCTTGAAAATCAGACATTGATGAATTTTTTACATATTAAGGAAATGTTTTATCATATATAGGTGATAATAGTGAGGCCTTATGTAATATTAAATGCAGCTATGACATTGGATGGTAAAATAGCCACCTTATCTGGAAGTTCAAATATTTCAGGTGCTAAAGACCTTGAAAGGGTTCATGAATTAAGAAAAGACTGTGACGGGATAATGGTTGGTATTGGAACTGTACTTGCAGATGATCCAAGATTGACAATTCATAAAATCGATGCAAAACCTTCAGACAATCCTGTACGCATTGTAGTTGACAGCAAATGCAGAACACCAGCTGATGCGAGAATAACTAATGGAGATGCTAAAACCATAATTGCAATGGCCAACGAATATAAGGACGAATTTAAAGCATCTGACAAATACGAAATATTGAAAAGCAAGGGAGTTAAATTCTTTTTTTCAGGTGATGTGCAAGTTGACCTGAAAATGCTAATGATTTACCTTCATGAAGAGGGAATTGATAAGTTAATGCTGGAAGGAGGTTCGACTCTTAACTTTTCAATGATAAAGGCAGGTCTGATTGATGAGATTAGCATTTGTGTAGCGCCAATGGTGGTTGGAGGGGTTAATGCTAAAACATTTTTCGACGGTGAGGGATTTAATACCATGGATGAGTCAGTAAAATTAAAGTTGATTGATTACTACCGGTTAGATAAAGACTTTATTTTAAATTATAAAGTATTAAATGGTTGATTGGACAATACTTTATACCAAATAAAATCGTCACCTCCATAAAAACTGACTAAAATAGATGTAATGCTAAGAATAATAAATATTACAGATACATCCAGTGGCATAAACATTAAAAACAGTGCCAATAATATAATTTCAACAGCTATAAATGTTTTTTGAGGATGATTTAGTTTAATATAGCTTAATAGACCCAGTAAAATAGGGGTTAATATGATGGCAGATATGTATAAAATCGAATCATATAATCCAATCATGTTTGGGATAGGCAAATTCAAGACATTCATAAATAAATGCATCTCCAAAACTGTTAAAAAGAATCCCTGAACGCCGCCGCTGATGGCTTGAGCTAAAGTATGCTTTTTGAGAAGCACTCTTGACCAAATCAGTATAGGATATATTATGCCAAATAATGCGCCAATATTGCCTAAAAGTAAAATTAATGCAGCAACCGGACCTGATAAACCAGTTGTATGGACACTAATTTTCCATTTGAGAGTAATTGCAAGTACAACACCAGTATTTATTGAATAACATAAAAGTAGGCAGGTTAAAAATCTATCCAAGCTGAATATTAAACAAATTAAAAAGCCAATAAGGTAGGAAAGGATGCCAACAACTAGTGGTGCATACCTGTCGGATCTATTGGATATGTCTTTATCGCTACCCAGCCTAGTGGCCCAAAACAAAATGATTGCCATAGGCAAAAGTGAAGCGAAAATTAAGGATATCACTTCCAAAACTATGAATTTGGATAAATCAAATCCGCTACTTGTAAAAGACAAAGTTAGAGAAATTATTAAAAACAATGGTATGCAAATAATTGGAGGATTTGTAAGTGTTGAAATCATTTAGCTATTTTCAATTTATTCATATAGGTAATAATGATGATTGAAAAATGCTATTTTTACTAATTTCTTCTAATTTTAAGAATAACTTCCAAGGCATAGCTAATGTAACATAATCATTTGGAATAAAATGTTTCATATGACTTCTAACTGAAAGGTCAACTGGTTCTAAAACCATATGAGGATCATCCTGCTCCTCTTGCTCAAAAACAAAACAACCAATACTTTGACAGGCTGAAGATTGTGGAACACAGACATAGTTACTTTTAGACCTATGAGAACCATCAAGTTGCAAAAGTAACATTAATTCAAATGCATCAACTGTAAAAATTACAGAATTTGGAATTTCACCATCTTCAAGGTCTTCTAACGGTTTAAAAACAACATAGTCTTCTGTATCATAAATTGGTCTTGAAGAGATGTTTTCATAAGCCGTTTCAAAATCTTTATAAATTCTCTCCCCTTCACTAAACATTTGTTTTACATGAGGAGGCCTATTTTCTAATTTTTTTAGATATTCTTTTTTATAGGGTGCTAGATTTATGTAAATAAATCTAGTTCGGATTGGACTTCTTTTTTAGTTAGGAGTGTTGTTTGTTCGTCAGTTTTTTCGCCCACTTGTTGATTTTCATTTGTTTTATTATTTTCCTTAGATTTTTTAGATTTTCTTGATTTAATTGGTTCAAGATCTATTCTGCCTTCAGCCAATTGTTGTAGTTTTGTTTTTGTGTCGAAGCCTTGTTGTATGACTAGTGTTGATAATAATATGCATAGATAGATGTTTCTTCTCATGGAACTCTGAGTATATGCGTGGAATTCACCTAATCCAAATGCATCTTTGCATACTTTGAAGAAATCTTCAATTAAGCCCCTTAT
The DNA here is from genome assembly GCF_963082475.1 of Methanobrevibacter sp. V14. NCBI lineage: Archaea > Methanobacteriati > Methanobacteriota > Methanobacteria > Methanobacteriales > Methanobacteriaceae > Methanobrevibacter > Methanobrevibacter sp. V14. Next base: position 35,795 of record NZ_CAUJAM010000003.1, on the reverse strand, counting down.
TGGTTTTAATTTCTTCCAATTTTCTAGTTTTTCATATAATATTGTTGTTAACTCGAGGAATAAGTCTTTATTCTCTTCTAAAGTATTTTCATCGTAAAATATATCCAATGATGTGGACATTCGCGCATCTAATTTTTCAATAGTGAAGTAAATGCGAGGAAATATGACTGCAACAACGTTATACTTGTTAATCGCGTTAATATAGTTTTCCATGGAGTAATACCCTTTATCAAAAAGAATTACTTGTCTTTTTTTGAGTAAACGCCTTCTACTCAATTCTTCTAAAACTTCATCAAAAATTTTACTATCATTTTTCGCACCAGAATGGATAATTACAGAAATGGGGCATAATGAATCTTTTTCTAAGACTAAAGTGACTTTAAATCCTATATAATAGCCTTTAGTGGTTGAAAAACCCATATCTAAATCTAATTTTTCAAGATGTTCGGGACTCACGTATTTCTTTAGAATATTAATATCACAAGCTACTGGAGTTGCATCAACAATCCAATCACTTTTACGATTCTTATTTAGCTTAAGGAACAATTTGAAAAAGCTGTTGCTAATATTATTGTATTGATTAGGAGAATAACGACTCAAGTATTCATAAACCTGTGCTTCACTCGGCACTTCATTCTCAATTTTTAAGAACCTTTTTAGTTTTTTATCAATGTTAATCTCATATATTACTCTAGAAACTGGATAATTATAGAATTTACTTAAAAAAACGATTTTTATACATGTAATCATCATTTTAATGTTTTTTATTCCATTTTCACTAAATATGTGTCTGTTCTTTTTATCATCGATATTTATAAATACTTTGTCCAACAATCTAAATTTACGGCATCTTTTAGTATAATTTAATCCAGGCAACATGTTAATTCACTAATAAAATATTTGTTGCTCATTATATTTAAAATTAATTATTAATTGATGCCGTTTTTTAATATAACAAAATTATAAATCGTGGGCTACAAATTTGAGTAAAAAAATATACGAAAATAAGAAAAATAATATCAAACTGAAGGTTATTTACAACTCAAAAATCTAGCACCCTATTTAATTATCAAAATAAAATAAATTGTATATAAAAAACATTTGAAAAAGCCAAAAAGTAAACTATAATCCAAAACCCATTTAAAACATTTACACCTATTTAGATGCATCTAATTCAGCAATCTTTGCATCAAACTCATTGAATTTGCGAGCAAGACCTGAAAAGTATGGTATATATACCTTTGAAAATGTTAATCTTTCAGAATCCTCACCTAACTCTTCGATTCTATCTTTAACCCCTTGAATCTTGCGTTCAACTTCATCATACATTAAATCTCCTGGAAACTCACCAATAAACACTCCATCAGCACCATTGTCAAGTGCATAATGTATATGCTTTGGCCTTACACGATTTACAGAGATGACTTTAATAATATGAATAGACTCCGGATACGATAACCTATTAACCCCAATATTATCAGCAGCTGTGTAACCAATGTTATCTAAGAAAACAAGTATCATACGTTGACCCGCTTTCTTATTTGCAAGTATGCCTTTAATTGTTGCCATGATCTTCTCATCAATATTACCATTTACTGTAATAGCTCTTTGAGCGCATCCAACAAGGCATTTTCCGCAACCTGTACAACTCATTGGATCAATATAAATCTCATCATTTTGAATGCTCATTGATTTATACTTGCAACGTTGGATACATTCTCCACAAACAATGCAGCGTTCCGTATCAATTTCTGCAATAAACGGTTCAATTTCAACACCGCCATAGTTGTATTCCCCAACTTTTGATGCTGCGGCTGTTGCCTGCATAATCGAATCTGTAATGTCTTTTGGCTCATGAGCGGTTCCACAGACAAATACTCCTTGAACATCAGTAGCTACCGGTTTTATTTTTGGATGTGATTCTTTAATGAAACCATCTTCTGTTGTTCCAATATTTAAAATTTCAGCAATCTCTTCAGTCCCCTCTGAAGGTTCCATAGCAGTAGATAATACTACCATATCTGCTTCAATTTCTATAAATTCGCCTTTTAAAGTATCTTCAGTTCTTACAATGTAGTTGTCTCCTTTCTTAACAACCTCACCTGGACGTCCGCGTAAGAACCTTACTTCATTTTCCTGAGTGTGCTTATAGTATTTTTCAAACATTCCTGGAGTTCTAACATCAGTATAGCAAATTAAAACATCAGTATCTGGATATTTATGTTTAATAATATTTGCATTTTTTAAGGCAACTGTACAGCATATTTTAGAACAATACCTATGCCCATCCGGTTTTTCATCACGAGACCCTACACATTGTATCATGACAACACGTTTTGGGACTTCATCATTGGCTTTTAAGAGTTTACCTTTTGTTGGGCCATTTACACCAGTAATACGACCTAATTCAGATTGCGTTATAACATCATCATATCTACCATATCCATATTCCGGCCTTTTATCCATATCAAATAATTTATGACCTGTTGAAACTATTATTGAACCAACTTGAAGAGGTATTCTTTCTGATTTTCCTCTAAGCTTAATAGCTTTCATATTACATACTTTAACACAATTACTGCATTTTGTGCAGTTATCCATATCTATTACATATGCTTCTGGATAAGACTGTCCAAATGGCCGGTATATTGCCTTTCTCATAGATAAATTATCATTCCAGTCATTTGGAACTTCAACTTCACATACTTCTGCACATTTACCGCATGAAATACATTTTTCTGTATCAACATATCTCGGAGATTTTTCCAATATCAAATTATAAGTACCTGCACGCCTATCCGCTTCAATAACCTTCGTATTGGTCAGTACTTCAATATTTTCATTCCAGACAAGTTCATTCAATATTGGATTTAAAAGACACATTCCACATTCTTCCGCAATTTTAACTGGAGAGAATACTTTACCTATTTTAGCCATATGTCCACCAATTGAAGGAGATTGTTCAATTAATGTAACTTTTGTTCCCTGTTTTGCAATAGATAGTGCCGCATTCATTCCAGCTATTCCGCCACCAATTACTGCTACTTCCTTTGGAGTTTGGCAATAAATCGGATCTACAGCATCGGACTGTTTTACTTTTTCGATAGAAGCATTGATTAAACTAATTGCTTTATCTGTTGCTTTTTCATTATCATCATGTACCCATGAGCATTGCTCACGAATATTAGCCATATCCATAAAATACGGATTTAAAGGCTTTACATAATCCTGGAATGTTTTTTCATGACTTATCGGTGAGCATGCTGCAACTACAACACGGTCAAGATTATGGTCAAATATTGCATCCCTTATGATTTTACGACCATTTAGGGAACATAAATTTTCAAATTGTCCAATAAAACTAACATCAATTGCCTCTCTAACTTTATCCAAATCTACGATATCTGAAATATTTCCTCCACACTCACATAAAAACACGCCAATTTTTAAATCATCCCTCATTTACTAACCTCCTTTAACTCTTCAATAATCGAGTCTATAGGTACTGTGTGTGCCTTAACACCTATAACTTTATCAAAGTCTCCACCCATAGCCAATGCAATAAACTGAGCAATATTTAAATGAATTGCTTTGAAGTTTTTTCCCTCCATTTTAGATATTAAATGTTGATATCTGTCAAATTGTATATGGCAATTTGGACATAAATGAACTAATATATCAACATCCTCATCATCTATTGCATTCATCTTATCTGCAGTAGCTGTAAAAGATAAATCTGGGTTTGAATACCTTTGCCTGAAACCTGTTCCACATGTTGCACGTTTGTGGTCATACCATCCAATGGTTTTACATCCACAACACTCAACCAATTCATCCATGATATTTGGATCCCTAACTCCACCAATTGTATCCTCATAATGTACCTTACAGTAATGACAACCATGGTGAGTTGCTATTTTATAATCGCTTAAATCATATTTTATATGATTTTTTATTTCATTTTTTTTAGCATATAAGACATCCACTACATGAAATATGTTTTCTGTTGGTTTTAAGTCATCTTTTTCATATCTAAGATGAAAAAAACCATTATCATCAAATAATTGATTAATGTGATTTCTTAAATCCTCTTTCTTATTTAATAATTTAACCGATTTTTTATTTATAGCATAGCATGTTGCACACATCATAACAAGATTTGGCCTTCCAAGTTCACAGGCTATTTTAAAATTCCGAGCTCCGATAGCTGATGTGTCAATTTGATTAAATACATCTGAATAATGACCAAGACCTGTGCAGCAAGTTTGTTTTTCTGAAATTGCATAGTCAATGCCAAGTTTATCAAATACGAATTTAGTTGATGCTTCAATACCGGGATATTCTACGCTTACAAGACAACTTCTAAAAAGAAGAATATTGTTAACCGGAACGTCTTTCATTTATCTTCCTCCTCTGTTGCTCTTATCTTTTCAATTTTTTTCTTAAAACCGGTTATTGTTAAAATTGTACTTACTTCATCAATTACTTCTTTAGGCGGCATTAAAGGTGGGTCTAAGTTCAATTCATCTCTGATTTCATTTAAATGTTGTCTGAAATCCCACCATCCCGGAACATCACGGTCAATGTCTGGGAAAAACCTTTCAGGAATCGCTCCTATTGCTGCTGTGAAATATGAATCTGCAAATCCCATATATTCATATAATTTATCATATCCAACTTCATTTTCAACAGCTATTTGTTTTAAAATTTGATTTACTTCACATACACTGTTTCCAACAGGACATACGCTGTGGCATGTATAACAGTAAAAGCAATTCCATATATTATCGTCACTTATGATTGTTTCATCACCCTCAAGAACTCTTTCTATAATGTCTCTCGGGTTATAATCAGAGTGTCTTGCAGCAGGACAAGTTGATGTGCACATTCCACATTGAACACATTTAAGAACACCCTCCTCTTTTGAGTTTTTAACATCTTCAATGATTTTTTCAGCAAAATCGATTGGGGAGTCAGTTATTTTTTGTGTTGACATGAATAACCACCTACAAACTAAACTCTTTTTTCTCAATTAATTGTTTCAGTTTTAAGGATAGTTTATTTGCCCTTAATCTGTCAGATTGCCTACAAATAATTGGAATATTGACACTAATATCATCTATTTCCAGATCAACATCCCCAGTATTCATATTAAATGCATTGTGGCGACAGAAGTTTGCGCACATTCCACAACCAAAGCATTGGGCAATATTGAATTTGCGATTTTTAAATGCATTAGTTGGACATACATCTTCAACAAGACAAGTCTGACATTTGTTGCAGTCAGAATCATTGAATCTTGGTCTTAAATCATACCCTCCCCACATTTCATGATAATTGGTTTCAGATAGTGGCAAGTGACGTCCTTTAATGTCGGCCACAGGTAGGCTAACCTCTTCATCAGTGATCAATAGATTATTATAAATTTCCTCTGTCAATACAGGAATAGGTATAGCTACAGTATTGTATATTTCTCCACCTTCACCTGTTTTAAATCCTCCAATATAATAAGGATCCATTTCTTTATAATTAGCAGTTAACATTAAGTTTGGTTTTTCAGGACTAGAACGTGTACCGTCACCTAAAATATAACCTTCACTTCCATTTAACAATACTTTTGCACCTTCTTTTATAGCATTATGAGGAATATCATTTTGAAGAGGGTTCAAATCACCGCAACCTGAAAATGTTAAGCCTGATAGGTTACCTTCAAGAGGTGTTGCAGAAAATATGGAAGATACCGCTTCATTACTTGGATTTGTAAATGCAGTGTAGTTTTTAAATGCCATACGAGTTCCAATAAGTTGACCCCTTACAATATCATCAATAGTGATTGTGTTTTCAACACTTACATTATCTACACTTTCGACTCTTGCATCTACCGATTTACCTTCCAATAACTCTTTTAAAAGGAATCCTCCCCCATAATTCTTATCGTCAATTGAATGTGTAGTTCCATGCAGAATTGCATCAATTGAACCTAGCCATTCATTTGGACATGGCCCTGCATATGCAGGTATGCCATTTAAATAAACTTCACGCGCTCTTATGAATTTGCCTGGTTCTGACACTATAAAATTAAGAATGGCTGCAGTACCACTCATTACACCACAAGTTCCACAAGTTACAACATCCACTTCCTCAAAACAGGGAACATCTCCTTTTTTTATAAGTTTTTTAAATTCTTCTGCCGTATATATATTAGCTTCGCCCTTATCAATTTTTTCATTGATTTGACTAATAGTTTTAATTTCCAATTATACTGCCTTCTTTTAGGTTTTTTGAATGAAACTATAATTTCCACATTTTATTGTTTCAATCCATACTTAATTTTAAGTAAAAAAATAATATTAAATTTCACCAAATGTATCTCCTCTTAAACCTCTCCTCAAGGTTTCAAGAGATGTAATGTCATTAGTGGAAACATTACCTAAATTAACGATATTTCCTAGTTTTTTAATGAAAAATACTTGCTGGTCTTTATTTGGTGCTTCCCAAAGGATTTTATTAGACTCAACATTATCAACGATATAATCTATCTCATCTTCTTTTGGATTGCCTGTCTTATCAAATATTCCAATATTTTTCCCGCCTTCTCTTGCTTCTACAATGATAAGTGATGAACCTGCATCCAATTCCTTTTGCATACAAGTAACTCGGTCTTCCATAGACAATTCATTATCTAAAATAGGGTCTTTTTTACCTACTTCAGATAAAACTTCAAACCCCTCTTTTTTTGCCATTTTAATACAATCCAATTTACTTTCTAAATCAATAGACATTGAACCGTCTGAAATTTCAATTGCTGGAAAACCTAAATTATGGGCTTCTGCAAAAAACTCTTCTAGTTTATCCTTTAAGTAAGCTAGTTCAAATAATGTTCCTCCAGTATAAGGAGTAATATCAAATGATTTGTACATTTCAACTTTTGCTTTGATAATATCTTGTTCATGTACAATAGATGTGCCCCATCCAAATTTTAAATAGTCAACATATTCTCCAGATATTTCCATAAGGCTTCTTGCAGTTTCTAAGCCTAATCCTTTGTCTAAAACCATGGTTAAACCACAATTTCTTGGTTTTTCTTCTCTTTTAATAGATAAAAATTCAAAAGATTTCACGATATCACATTTACCTTATTCAATCATCAAATATAAATTATAATTAATAGTATTTATATATTTTTGACATTTTATATATAGGACTGTCAAGTAGTTAGTTGATTTTTTATCCAATTTTTTATTCTGTGGAGTATTTGATTAAATAAGCCATTTAATGTTCTGAATTTTCTTTTTTCTGATTTTAGTAATTTATTTCCATTGTAATTTTCTAATTGGTTGTTTGTTCGTTCTAATTTTTGGTAATTTTCTTTTTTAAGGAAATTTAAGAATTTATTATAATTTGGCAAAAAATTGTCATTTATGTAATTTTTTAAAGGTTCTGGAAAATTATTTATTTCTTGTTTTAATAAGTTAATATAGTATATGGCTTTTTCATAGCTTTGTTGATCAAATAATTTGAAAAATAGTTCATAATACTCAATTAATTCTGCGATAGGCATATGTTGACTAAATCAAATAGAACATAGCTATAAAATCATACATGATCCATACGAACACTATTGAAAATCATGACAAGACTGACAGACAGATTAAATTTGAATTAAAATAATATTAATGATTTACGAATAGTTTCATAAGATATCCCAATGTTATTGAAAAACATTGAATAAAAGGATTTAAAATAAATGAAAAAATCAAAGAAAAGATTCTATCAACTAACTTTGACAGTCCGTTTTCCTTAAAAAAAAAGGATTTTTGTGTAATGTATTTACACAAAAATAAAAACTAGGTTATTTTTTTCTTCTTATTAAATGAATTGAAATAAGGACTGATAATACAAATAAGAATATTGGATTACCTGTCTTTTTTAGATTCCTTGAAAACTCTTTTTTAATAGTCTTATTGTTTTCAACATTAGGTTTCTCTGGAGGTTTAACTGGAGGTTTAACTGGAGGTTTTACTGGAGGTTTTACTGGGGGTTTAACCGGAGGTTCCTCTGGAGGTTTTACCGGAGGTTCCTCTGGAACGGTAACATTAACAGTAACATTAGCAGTTTTATTAAAAACTCTAACAGTATTGTTAATTATGCCTAATTTTTCTACTGTTGCATTAACAAAAAGTTTAAATTCACCATCTGCAGGAATATTAACATTCCAAGTTATTGTGTTTGTTGTATTGTTATATAATCCATTATGAGAAGCACCTTTAAAAACTAATCCTTCACCTAAAGTATCAACAACTAATACATCAACAACCATTGATGTTTTGTTGTTGTTTTTTACTGTTATAGTATAAGATACTGTTGTATTAAGTTTAGGAGCAGTAGTATTTGCTTTTTTAGTTACATTAATCGGCGGTTCATCAGTTATATTTGACTCATTATATGTAAACACTATCAAATCTTGATGGACATCATTTGCAAACTGATAAAAGTTAAATATTAAATGTTTTTTTGTTAACAAATTAACCGGACCTGTTGCATTTGCATCAGGATATCTAACTCCTCTTTCATATTCATCTAAAGTTTGTTTAATCAAGTTATGAGATGAATAAGATTCATTAAATGGAGAAGGTACTAATGCACATCCACTTGTTATATACTGCAATACCCCTTTGAATAAATCTTTACTAATTTTCCCATCAAGAACTCTCTGATAATTTTGAACTATAAAGATTTTCAATAATTCTCCAATTGTTTTGCCAAGGAAATAACCTCCAGAACCAATTAATTTATTTGTACCAGTCTCAACTATAGGATTTGAAGCAATATTTAGAATTCCTGGTTGTAAACAATAACTTACTGGATTAGTTAAATTTTTTATACTAATCTTCTTACCAGCAGTATTATTAATACTTTCTACAATATTTACTGAAGGAAAAGTTATTTCATTAAAAATATCCGGATATTTTTTTGCATGATTATTTGAAATTGTGGAATTTATTATTTTTACTTCTAAAAGAGGACAATATAAACCTCCACCCATTGTTAAACCGGTTTCATTATAAGCAGAGTTATTTGTTATAATAGTATTTATAATAGTAACTCTTTGTTCTGACCAAATTGCTCCTCCTCTTAGCATTGCCCTATTTCCTTTAAGAACGGAATTATTTAAAACTATTTCTCCACCATGTAATGCAGTGAAAGCTCCTCCAGAAGTTCCATAATCTTCAGAATCCCCATTCTTATATGGAGCAGAATTATTTATAAATTCTACATGATCCCCATAATAAGAACCTAAATCTCTATCTCCTCTAATATAAATAGCACCGCCAGAATAATGTGCACCATTATTAATATATTTAGAACGTTTATCAAAAATTTTAGATGCAATGTTGTGGACTACACCACCAGTATAGGCAGCTTTGTTGTTAATAAAAGTATTATTATAAAGATACATATCTGAAACAGAAATGAAAATAACCCCACCTAAGTTTTGACCACTATTTGAATCAAAAATTGTGTTATTTATATGCAGATAAGATCTTTTTTTATAGTCATTGTTTTGAAAGTTGATTGCACTACCTTGAGCACCTATATTGTTTCTAAATCAGAATCCTTTATAGTTGTAGTACCTTACTAAATTAAGACACATGTAACTGCTATTTTCAAACAACAATTTTTAATTGTTATATTTGAATATGAATATGATTCTACAGCAGTTCTGAAATCCTAAAATTTAAAAATTTAATATAAACTTTATTTACAACATTGAATACGGATGAATATTTATTCTTTATATTAACAACATCATCATTATAGGCAGAAATACTTAAAGATTTATTAATTTTCCCATTGAATAGTCATAGCTTTCATTTAATATTGTCACCATCTTCAGAAATACTAATAGCTTTATTAAAACTACAAGGATTATCCAAATCCGACCGTTCAAATCATCTGCCATCAATGCTACATATATATCTTTACTTTAACAACAACAAACATGATAGTGTTATTAACAAAATAAGACTTATAAATATTATTTCTTGTATTTTTAAATTTAATAATACCCCATCCTGTTTTTTTATTTCGAAATTCATCAATTTCATTCTTTAATACTAACTATCAAAACATTAATTATATTAATATAATGGCAAACAGCACTAATAAAAGAGAACAAGAATGATTGTACTCTATACCATCAAAATCATTTTTTATAATTATTTTAAAAAAAATAAAATCAACGGTTAAGTTTCAGTGAAGCTAATATACATTTAATATAAAAGGTTCATATAATAATATGATTTATGAACAATATAAAATTTTCGTTAGTTTCATTCCTTTTAATTCTTTATTTCAGGATTTTCATAACATTTTATTGTTGTATATAGACAATTTATTGCTTTTACTAAAGTGTTTTTTATAAGAACATATCAGTAAATTTTAGTAAAAGTTTTTTATATGAGACAGATATATAGTTTAATAAGTAAGTTTTCTATATGAAACTATTTTATAGGTGAGTATAAGTTGAAAGAAAGATGTTATGGATAAAATCGAGAGCTTTATGGATAAAGATTTAATTAAAATAATAACCGGTGTAAGGCGTTCAGGCAAATCCTTTTTCTTAAATTTGATCATTAACGAATTGATTAAAAAAGGAGTTAATAAAGAAGATATTCTTTTAATTGATTTAGAACTTCCAAAATATAACCACATCAATTCAAAAGAACAATTAGATGAAATCGTTTTAGAATTTATCAACAAACAGGAAAATAAAGTTTATTTGTTTTTTGATGAAATACAAAATGTTTCAAAATGGGAAATTAGTATAAATAGCTATTTTAAATTGCCAAATGTTGAAGTTTATATTACAGGATCAAATTCAAAATTATTATCCAGTGAACTTGCAACTTATCTTACAGGCAGATATGTTTCGATTGAAATGTACCCTTTTTCATTTAATGAATTTATTGAATATAAGAAGGAGCTTAATGAAAAACCTATGATGAATAATGAGTTGAATAGTGAAATTGAGAATTATTTTGATGCATATTTAAATTATGGTGGTTTTCCAGTAGCCATTGCAACAAACACTAATAAGGAAATAATACTGAATGATTTATATGCATCGATAGTTTTACGAAACATCGTTGAACGCTATGAAATTAGAAATATTGGATTATTTAATAGGATTATAAAGTTCTTAATTAGTAATGTTGGTAATTTAATATCCGTTAATTCATTATATAGATATTTAAAACATGAAAAATTGGAAATAGGAAAAGCAACAATTTATAATTATCTAAAATATTTAGAAGATGCTTATATTTTATCAAAAATATCTCGTGAGGACATATTAGGAAAAAAAGAAATCACCGGTTCAGAAAAATACTATTTAATAGATCAAGGTTTTTATAAATCCAAATTAGATGAAAAACAGCAAAATATTGGAAGAATTATTGAAAATATAATATATCTGGAATTAATTAGAAACGATTATAAAGTTACAATCGGATCTGTTAATGATTTGGAAATAGATTTCATATGCAGAAAGGATGGTAAAAAAATCTACATTCAGGTTGCTTATATTTTAAATGATGTGAAAACACTTAATCGTGAATTTAAACCATTAATGAAAGTTAAAGACAATTATCCTAAATATGTTTTAACTATGGATAAATTTAATCATTCTAGAGATGGAATAGACCATATAAATATAATTAATTTCTTGAGAAATTCAGAAGAAATTCTTTAAATGTTTATGATTTGGAAACTGAGGATTACATTTATTTTTATATACCTAATTCCTAGAAACTTAAGGTTTTTCCTGATGAAATTTTCTATTATCCTCATTATTTAATAACACAGTTATATTATGTCCATATTGAATTTGAATTTTCCAAATCCTATGCTTTGTTAATGCCATAATGACAATTGGACATTGCTACTACATGATGATGAATAAATGAATTGAAATCAACAACATCTGCTAAAACTAATCCTAGCAGATTCGCTGAATTAAAAAAAAACAAAGGTAGTAAAAGTTATGGTGCATTAAGTTCCTTTTGTGATCTAATAACTAAATCATTTAAAGAATTGCGAACATTATTAGGGATAGGATTATCTTCCCTTTCAGCTATTATTTCAGAAATAATCTTACATAAAACAAAAATAGCATATTTATGTTCCGCTTTAGTTTTGTGAATATGATGTGGGCTTATTTTTAGGGAAATGTATTCGCTACAGTCATTTTTTATTTGGTCATCTTCCGCTAAATATTTTAAAACATATACCAAGAATTGGTGCATTTGTATCATTTCGTCTTTATACATAGATATCTAACCCTTATTTAACTAATTTCAATTAGTTAAAAAATTAACTCCATTAATAATATAAATTAATATTAAGATTTAATCATATTTAAATATTGCATTGTGTTATCAATCTATTTTTAACAGGTGTCAAAATTTTTAGTCTCTACCATATTAGGCAACCTACCTACAGTTGCCACTTTATCATCAGATATGATTAAAACTCCATCAAAAAATTCTTTATATAAATCGGTAGTTTCTAAAGCATTTGTCAATTTATCCTCACTACTCCCACCACAAACATCATTGGCAATTCTAGTTGCAAGAGCATCTGAAAGTGATGGGGAATTCGATAAAACCGTAACACTATCTGAAGAGCCAAAACTAATTGAATGGCCGATTTTACCTGAAGAAGTACATATTCCCAAGGGATATTTTCTTCTTTTAATCTCAAAAGCAATATCATTGCCTAAAATCTTATTTCCAGAATAAATGCCACACAATACTTTTTTATTGTTTATAAGTGCAATATCCCCACCGTTTTCTACAATAGAGAATTTTGATTTTCTTTCCATTAAATAATTAAGTGACAATTCAGATATTGTACCTGCAACACATGCCATAGGACCAACATCCGCCAAGTTAGATGATTCATACATTTTTTTAATAATTAATGGCAAATTATTGTTTTTTAATTTGATTGGCTCTAATGTATATAAAAAATCAGGATTGTGATTAATATATACCTTTAAATCAGCACGGAGAGAATAAATATAATGTTTCAGGTTGTGATTTGCCAAATCACTTGTCAACCTGATATGAGTTTCGCCAATGTCAATATTCATAATAATAATTAAACTTTTATTTATTAATAATTATAGTATAATTATGAAATCTCTAACTAAAATGCTATGTTTAGTTGACGGCGAACATTATCTTCCAGTCACACAAGAAGCAATAGATACATTAAATGGTCTAGATCATATTGATGTCGCAGGTGCTGTTTTTATTGGAGGAACAGAAAAACTAAGAGATGATTCAGAAGAATCATACTCTGAAAAGTTAGGCATTCCAGTTCAATTTGCAAAAGATAAAGATATTCCCTATGACATTATTGTAGAAATGATAAGAAAATACGATATTGAAACTGTTTTTGATTTAAGTGATGAACCTATACTCGATTATCCTAAAAGATTTAAAATTGCATGTAAAGTTTTAAATGAAGGAATAAGTTATGAAGGACCTGATTTTAAATTCGAACCGCCAACACAATATGATGTTATGAAAAAAGCATCAATTACCATACTTGGAACCGGAAAAAGAATAGGCAAAACCGCCGTATCCGGATTCATATCCAGATTAATTGATAAAAACGGTTATGAACCATGCGTAATTGCGATGGGTCGAGGGGGACCTGAAGAGCCTGAAATTGTACATGGTGAAGAATTAGAAATCAATGCCGAATTTTTACTTGCACAATCTAAAAAAGGAGTTCATGCAGCTAGTGATCACTGGGAAGATGCGCTGATGAGCAGAATATTGACCATCGGTTGCAGACGTTGCGGTGGAGGAATGGCTGGTGAAGTATTCCTAACCAATATGAAAAAAGGAGCCAAATTAGCTAATGAAGTCGATGCTAAATTCGCTATTTTTGAAGGAAGCGGAGCAGCAATACCTCCAATTAAAACAAATAAACAAATTACATTAATTGGAGCAAATCAACCTATTGAAAACTTAACCAATTATTTTGGACCATATAGAATTGCACTTGGAGAATTAGTTATTTTAACAATGTGTGAAGAACCGATGTGCAGCAATGAAAAAATAAAAGAAATTGAAGAGTTTGTAAGTGAAGTTAACCCAAATGCTACTGTAATATCAACAGTATTTAGACCTAAGGCACTTGATGATATTAGTGGCAAAAAGGTATTATTTGCAACAACAGCTCCTGAAGAGGTTAAAGGCAAATTAGTAGCTTACCTAGAGGACAACTTTGACTGTAAGGTTATTGGAACAACAGCGCACTTATCAAACAGACCATTATTACGTGAGGATATGGAAAAATATATGGATGAAGCAGATGTAATGTTAACTGAGCTTAAAGCTGCTGCAGTAGATGTTGCAACTAAGGATGCAATAGAGCATGGGCTAGAAGTAGTCTACTGTGACAATATCCCCATACCAATCGATGACTCATATCCTGATTTAACTGAATCCGTACTTGAATTAGTAGATTCAGCAATTGATGATTTTAATAAATCATCATGATTTCTCTTTTTTAACCCCTCATTATAATAAATGACAAGATCCATACGATTACTGAGATTATTAGTACATATTTTCCATGTTTCTTAGCTTTTTGAGAGTCTTTTCTTGTAATAAGATATATTCCAGCAATTAAACCTATTAATGGAATTAAAATACTGAAAATATACCCAATAACGATTGCTGCTTTATGCTCATTTTCAACAACAGGTGGGACTTGCTGAGTTGCATTTTCAGTTGTCTGTCCTGTATTAGAATTTTTTAAATTTTCACCGCAACTTTTACAAAATTTCGCATCATCTATAAGTTCTTCTCCACATGAAGGACAATATTTTGACATTTTTTCACCTATTTAAATAATTTATTAATCAATTCTTCTTCATTTCTGTAGAAATTAAGCTTTAATAGTCTTTGTAAGGTATCTGGTGCTCCCACCAATTCCAACATTTGATCCCATGGTATAAACACTTTTTTAGCATCTTGTTCATGACATAATTCCAATGTTTTCGGCAAATTACCTTTACTTGAATCTGTGAGTATAACTGTAGCATCATCTAAACTTTCATTCCGTTTAATGGATTCATTAGAAACAGTTTCTGCAATATTAAAATTACAACTTTCATCTCCACCCATTAAATTATCAATCTTCGCTTCATTATTTACAACACTATATTTGTAGACATCGCCATCAATAAAATAAACATCACCGATTTCACAGACAACATCAAAAAGAGAAATAAATGAGTCACTAGACGGTTCCTCTTCTTCATTTTCTTCTGAAAAATCAGGATAAACATAACCTGAGGCATCTGCATATGTAGCTTGACCGGCGATAATTTTTAAAAGGCGAATAATCTCTTTATTTTGATTTTCAATATTTTTATTAATTCTAATTAACTCAGATAATTCGGACATAATAAATAATGTAAATAATATGATTATTATAATTTTTTAATTGGAAAAATCCCTCCATAAAAAAATAGCATGCAAAACATCAGAGATTCCTTTTGACCATCACAAGTTACATGGACTGTATGTGTTAACAATCCCATATTATAATTTAAAGAGAGTAGGATAAATATTTTTTGATATGCATCCAATACAATACTGCATTATCATAATAAAAACATGTAATAAATTGAATCCGCCAATCTTTCATCATTAGCAAATTTTTCAAATCCAAGGGAGTATTTAAGAAGTGTTGATCTTGTAATTAAAACACTATCACTATCCGGATTTAAAACAATCCCATCCATATCTTCACATAAAACAAAATTAACCAACATGGCTAGATTAATTACTTGGGAATACTTAAATTGATTATTTTTAACAAGTTTTAATTTATCTTCACTTGAAAATATAGTAGCATAAACTCCACCAACATTGTCGCAGTACATCTGTGCAAGTGGACCTGAATCCATCATAGAAACAATGCCCATTTTAGCTTTTGAACTTAAATCAACATCACTTACCATTAATGTTAATAATGTTGAATTAGCTAGCTTATCAAACAAAGCTTCATAGTTCCCTATATTATTTGGATTTGAGATAAACTCCTCTAAGCCAGCATTATCAATATTATCTTTTAATTGTTTAATTTCCTCTTTAGAGTAAGTACTGGTATTGTAAAAATTAGTTTTCGGAATGTGCTTAATATCTAAGACAAATTCCTTATCAAAAACATATTTCTCAGTTGCAGGATTTAAAATATATCCTTCAATGTTACTTGTTTTTAAAATGTTTTGATACAATTCAAAGGAATTCTGCAATAATTCTATATCCTCTTCATCCTTAAAGAATTTATGAAACTCATCAGAGTCTGTAAAAAGTGGAGTAAGACTATGGTCACCATCTTCATAGATTATAAAATTCAGATTCGAATCGTCTCTTTTTACTGGGATAAATAAATTCGAATATCTAAATTCATTTATTAATCTTAAAGTTAATTCATTTGTTAATTCATTATTGTTTAAGTAGATATCTTCTAAAACTACTCGTAAATGCTTGTGATTAGTCATTAAAATTATATGGAGAACAAAATAATAAAGAAGATATTGTTGATTTTTGTGAAAGTATATCCACTACACACCAATTAAAGCTTGATGTGACCATTTACTAGAATCCACACTCAAAAATCATTTTTGGCGGACACTCTAGGAACAAAAAAAATAGACAGACAAAAATAACTACGAGAATAAAATTAAACGCAAATGGATACCAAGCAGTAAATGCCAATTCATTAAATCTTATTTCAACCAAATACACACACATTTGAGGAAATAAAATCATTAATACAGCTTAAAATTGTCAATTGCGAAAATGAAGATTTAATATTATAACTTAAAAATATTTTGGCAGATACGAAATTAGATGAAACTGAAATATATAATCAACTAAAATCTGAAAACACAATTTAACTCATCAAAAAATGAATTTAAAGAATTTATAGCAAACAATAATAGTTCTGAAGAAACAATTTTTAGTAAAAATAAAAAATAAAGCAAATAAATTAAATCCTGAAAAGCACACAAACATAGAAAAATATTCAAAAAGAAATACTAAATTGAATCACTAAACAAAGAACATTTAATCAATAACCTACAAAAAGAAAGAAAAATTGTAGCAATATTGGATAATTACTCAGTTCACAAAGCTAAATTAGTGATTCAAGCATCAAAAATATTAAATATAAAATTAATTCATTTACCAGTACATTCCCCTCACTTAAACCCAATAGAACAAGTCTGGAAATCAATAAAAAAAAAACACATAGGAAACTATTTATTTGATACAATAGAATCCATGGAAGAACAATTCGAAAAAGAATTTTATAGGACTATAAATAATGATTCATATTATAAAAATTGGATTAAAAAATTCATCAACCTTAACTAAAAAATTTTTTGTCCAAAACTATAGCTCCTGGAGGATGGTCTAAAAAGACATTTATAATATCTACAAGTGAGGGCAGGGCAATTTTTGAGGTTAATGAAAGTAAAGCCATTTCTTTAAAAGAAATAATTGAGGACAATATTTCCAATCAAAATCATGATGAGCTTGATGATCTTTTAGACTTATATTCATTATTTGGAGCGGGTGAAATCTCTAAAAAAGAATTTGATATTAGAAAAGACATAATTTGCAGTGATGATAGGTATTGTACTGACTGTGGTAAAAAACTAGATTCAAGTTCACTATTCTGTCCCAATTGCGACCATCAGGTTTCAGACTAAATAAAATCAGAAAGAAGTAGGCAGTCTTGTGCTTTTTAAATATAATGGCAAAGACACAATTTAATTATATTGGTGAATTATTACTGTAGACTTAAAGCCCTATATTTTGAGATTGTGTGTTATTTGCATATGTGCGTGTTTTACATCTGTAATGTAGCAAATAGTTAGGGAGTTATCCTAATAAATTAAATATTATAAATTCCTCATTATAAAACTTAATAGGGTAATTTATCTTAATATCATGTGTTTTATTTAATAATTACTGAATCTACGATGTGTCTTGCCATCAGATGTTATCTATTCATGGGATAACTTTGAAAAAATGAGGGGGACTTTTTCAAGTGCCTCTCATTCATATGTGAAATATGTAATACATTGGGAGGAGTATGTTTGTTTACATATTCTAACGCAATAGATATATTGTCACATTAATCAGTTATTCAATTTAAAGTATATATAATGATTTTTCATCGAAATAATTTAGGATAAACAAAATAATTCAATAGGGGGTTAATTCAAATAAACATTCATCATCTCCCATTGAATAGCATTTACTTTCAATGATTTTTAATTTAAAATTAAAGTAATTCTCAAAAAGTCCTTTAAAGATTCCATTTACAATATCGCAGCTGGATTTTCCTGTAATTGGTGTATTTTTACATTCAAAGCAATTTTTACAAGTTATTTTAATATCTTCATCTATATTGAAATTCAATTCTCCCAGCTTATTTTCATACCAGTGCCGTTTGATGTTTTCTGTATATTTTTTCAAATCCTCATCGTGTAATTGTAAGGATAATTCTTTTCCCATATAATTTCCAATTGATTTTAAAACAGGGCTGATTTCAATGTTATATAAGTGAAGAATAGCCTTTAGTGTGGTTATAATCTTAATATTACTTTTAAGATCTTCATTTTTTATAAATTCTTCTATTATCTCTTCCATTTTATTTTCAGATATTTTTTTTGCTTTATTGTATGTTTTTGTATTTATAAAAAAGATTTTTTTCCGATTGTCATTCGGATTCAGTTTAAAGTCAACAAGACCTATTTCACGTAGACTTTTAAGGTGAATTGAGATGCTGGTTTTAGATTTTGAGGTGTTTTCAACAATGTCTTCAAAGCTCATTTCATTATCATTTAAAAGGGATAATATTTCGTATTTCATTGGGCTTTTAAGGATATCAATGTCAATAAAATTCTTATCGGGTTTATTTTCATCAACTGGGATTTGATTTAAATTTGAGGGGTTCATATAAGTTACTTCCTCCTTACATATAATTTGACATTTCAAATTTAAATATTTTGTTTAACCTAATATAATAAGAGTTGTTGTATTTATACTTACCTTAAATTAGTTTCATTAAATTTTAATTATTTTCAGTGTCTAAAACTAATTTTCAATTAATTTTCGCTAGTTAATTTTAACTAGAAGATAATATATACATTTATATATCATAAAACCACAAACAATATATATCAAACATTTAATGTGATAACCATGACCAAAAATATCAGAAAAGAATTAAATGAAGCAAAAAAAGCATACCAATCTAAAAATTATGAAGATGCTTTAAATATTTATGAAAAACATTTCATTGAAAATCCTGAAAATTTAAATGAATGGGATAAGATTTTTTACAGCTGGTCTTTATATCAGATATACATTAAGGACTGTGAGGATGAGGATAAACTTTTCCAAGCGGCTGAAACCGTTACCGAGTTAATTGAACAAGAAGATTTAACCAAAAAATCGGTTTGCGCCTATACTTTCTCTGTTTTCAAAGTTTTAGATTATCTATATGCTCAAAAGGATTATTATACTTTAATCGTTTGGTTGGAAAAAATCGACTCTAGCTTATTAGACCAAAATAGGTATGAAAAAGACGATAGGGTATTTAGGTCTAGAAAGGAAAAATACTTCGATTACGCAACCAAGTCCTACTTTGAATGTAATGACTTTGAAAGGTGTATTGAAGTTTCAAAAGAGGCACTTTCATCACTTAACAAGTACACCAACAACAGCGATATTTGGTATCGTTGGAGAATAGCCAAATCACTAAAAGAATTATTTAAAAATAAAGAAGCATTAATCTACTTAAATGAAGTTTTAAAAGTTAAAAAAGATTGGTTTGTCTTTAAAGAAATCGCTGAAAACTATTATATTCTGAAGGATTGTAAAAAAGCCCAAAAATATCTCTGCGATGCGGTTCTTACAAATGATCCAATTAGAATTAAAGTTAACTTGTATTATTTGGCTTATAAAATCCTTAAAGACATAAATCCTGATATTGCCCATAAGCACATTGAGTTATTCTATGCTATTAAAATGGAAAATGACTCTAAAGTGCCTGAGGATATTGGAGATTTATTGATTGAAGATGAACATTTGGATAAAAAAGTATTGGAACGTGAAATCAAAGATTACTGGACTGAGTTTAAATTTAAAGACAAGAAATTACAATACGGCACAGTTACTAAAATCTTTGAACATGGCAAATCCGGATTCATTACCTCTGATGATAATGAATCTGTTTACTTTAACGTTTATGAGTTTAAAGAGGGGAAAGCTAGTTTAGGTCAATATGTATCATTTTTTACTGAAAAATCATTTGATAAAACTAAAAACCGGGAATCAGTCAGAGCCATTCATATTAAAGCACAATTATAAGAGTCAGCACAGCATGACCCTAATTTTTGATTTTTTAAAAATTCAATGGTAAATCCATAGAGGCGTCTGTAAATTGAGGATGCAAATGTTAAATGTGTTCCCTGATGTAAATTAAAAAAGGGATGGTAACGATGAGTAGTAGAGAAAATAACCATGATGAAAAGTTTATTAAAGAAAGAGATGAATATGAACAAGTATTTTTCTCACAGATAATTGAAGATGTGGATGAAATTGATGGATTAGATATGTTGATTTCTGAGGAGGTTTATGATGACTTTGATTTTGGACCATCTCCGGCGGATCTTCGTTTAGAAGAGATATATTTTGCTGAATATGAATTAAAGTTTAGAGATGAAGAAGATTTAGATTGCATGGAAGACTATGATTATCCTGAAGGGGTTGATGAAAATCTTAATGGTCAAATTTTTAAGATTCGAATTCCTTAGACACCCTCTTTCTTCTGTCTCTTATACCCCTCTGCCTCTTCCTCCTACTTCTACTTTTTATCTCTCGTTTGTCTTGGTATCATTAAAAAATACAATAATTGTAATGCCTTGTTTGTTCCGTTTTTTGTCTTAACAGTCTTCTTACGTTGTTTGTAAATTATATTGTACAATACAATATTTAACAATATCCTTAGATAATTAAATCTTTAAATTCCTTAGGCATGAATTTATCATTTTTAACGAAGCCTTTAATCCTTGAGTCTATAAAATATGTCTTACAATAATCATCGCGAAATCTCATTCCTCTACCATATGTTTGAATTAAAGCTAAAGCCGTCTTATAGTTATACCACTCCCCATCAGCATTTGCTCTTAGGCGGATTTGCTTATCGGCCAAATCTAGATAAGGTAGCTTGTAAATTATTTGAAAACTACATAACTCACCAGGCAAATCCACTCCCTCATTCATTGAAGGAGATATTAATACTAAGGAATCATTACTATTTTTAAATCTATTAAGTTGATCTATCCTATTTTGAGTGTTGTGGTCAATCAATCTTTGATTGTCCAAATTATTAATCAAATAATCTTTACAGGTATTGCTTACTGTGTGTATTATTCCTTTTTCATTTTTGTGCATATCTAAAATAGATTTAATAATGCCGATTGTTTTTGGGGCGTTTTTCCCAATGGTTTTGTGAGATAAATTAATGCCTTCAAATGTTTTTATTGGATTTTTTTTCATATCAAAAGGACTTTTACGTCTTATTGGATATATTTTGCTTTCTTGAAGTCCAAGACACTTTGAAAAGAATTTATAATCAAGTATTGTGGCACTCATAAAAATACATACTTCACCAAATCTTAATATATTGTTTTGAGCATAATTATCAATTTTTAATGGCTTGAATTCGATTATTTTGTAATCATGGTTATAATCAAATATCCAACTATACGGATCATGAGAAATATTTTCAACGAAACGCCTGCAATCGTTGATTTCTTTTTTGATAAATGATTTTTTCTCGATTAAGTGAGGCCTATCAATAAATTTGATTTTATCATATTCTTTTTGATAATTGTCACAAATCTCCAAGATAAACTGAATCCACACATCATAATCCCCATTGTCAAGTTGATAGAGAAGTTCATCTGTAATGTCAAAATTTAAGTAGTTTTTTAAATCATCAATTGAAAATTCAAGTGTTAATTGACTCATTAATGTATCTTCCAAGTTATGTGCTTCATCACAGATCAATAATTCCCTTTTAGTGAAATCTCCAACATAATTAAGTTCTAAAAACATGTAAAAATAATTAGAAATAACTTTTTTTGAATTTAAAGCAGCGGTTTTTTGATAGTGATAATCACAAGTGGATTTAGTATTATCACATGAAAATTCTTCAAGAAGACATTTGCCTTCATCACAAGTTAAAGTTGAATCCTGTTGGCATCTGAAGTTAGATCTTCCTTTAACAAGCTTCAAATTATTAAAATCATCCACATATTGGTTTTGCAATTGTTTTGTGACAGTCAGTATATATGATGAATCATACATTGATGATAATGTATAAGCTATTGCTGATTTACCTGTTCCAGTTCCAGCTTCAAGAATGATATATTTAAAACCCTTATCTATTGCATTAACAATTTCAGAAATGGTTTCTAATTGATCCACTCTTGGATTTTTGAATGGGAAGTGCTTTTGAACTTCAGGATTTATTTTTGAATAATTACTATACTGCCACATTGTTATAATTATTTAACAGTATAAATATAACTTATTTAACCAAGAGCATTTGATTAGTATTTGTGCAACAAGCTAGATCCTATTTCCCATTGAAATTCATTCCTATCCTCGGCAGGCAAACTTGGCAATCCTCACAAGATTTCACAACAATATTATGAGTAGGCGAATTATAAATGAATCCTAAATCATTAGAATGCAGAGGATAATAATTGAACTTTCGGATAAAGTTCTGCATGATTCCTATGTTCTGAAACAGATATGCACGGTTCTCAGGCGATTGCAGACGAGCAATCGTCCAATCTTATCCGACTGTTATACTCCCCAATAGGCCCTAAGCATTATCATTTTTGCGAGTAACTTTTAACTGAATTAATTAAGTCATCCATTTCACCAATTAGATTATCCACATCTTCCTTGTTAGATAAGTTCTCATTTAAAACTAATTCATTTGAAAGAGCATCTAATTTATCATTGATTTCATCTAAAATAGTGATTTTAGACTTAATTTCCCCTGCAATTCTGGCGGAATATTCATCAGCCAGTTCAATCATTGTTAAAGCTGATTTTAAATTCCTGTTAAACATCACTTCCGATTTATCAACACCACCAATAAAGCGAGTATATGTAAGTTGTGGCGGTTCAAATCTTTTTTCAATTAAATCACGAACATATTCATCTTTTAATTTAAATTTATGGTTTAAATCATCAAGCTGTTTTTTATACTATGAATATTCTGGAATGATTTCTTTTTTAGGTTGGAATTCTGGCTTTTGAGTGAATGCTTCTTTTTTAGCTTCCGCTTTTTTAGGTGAAGCTTCAAGATTTGGATTTGTGAACTTATGGATTCCATAACCTATTAGGAATGCCGGAATTTCAAATATAACTCCAAATACTACTGCTGCAAATAAAGAAGGCACATCAGTTGTAAAAGACATTATGAAAAATAGTATAAATACAATATGGGAAATTATTTTTGTTTTAGATAATGCATATTCGCCTTGTTTATTTTGCCAGAAAAATAATAAATGGCCTAAATCAATTCCTAAACCATAATCATTATTAGCAATTATCGCATTTGAAGGTCCCCAATGATGTTTCTTATATACTTACCTAATTGATATATGAAAACCCCCAATATTGCTGCAAAAACAATGACATCTAGTGAGTATGGTGGAACTAATACTATAAGTGAAAAAATTAAAAAGACAATAATTGAGATTACTTTAGCCTTTGAGATAACATAATATCCATCATAGTATTCATAAAAAAGCAAATGGGCAATAGAATTATCTTTTTTTACTATCCAATTTTTATTTCCAAATGATTGTGAATGACAATATGGACAGTAATTTACACTATCATCAACATTTTTTCCACAGTTATTGCAAATCTTATCCATTCTAATCCTCAACTAAAAAATCTTCATAAGTTAAAGTATTTAATTCCTCATCAGTTATATCTTCCTGTAGTACTAGGCGATTTGCTTGAGCAGTTATTACTTCTTCAAAGAAATTGCGAACAACTCTGCCATTAGCAAAGTTTTGAGGTTTATTTTCACACATCTTATCAAAATATTGAATTGCATAATCCTCAGAAGATTTCTCCAACACTAAATTGGCTTCATCACACATCAATTTAAATATATCATACAGTTCCTCTGCATTATAATCATCAAAGTATATGAACTTATTAAATCTTGACTCCAAACCGGGATTTGAATGTAAGAATCTATCCATTAGCTCAGGATAACCTGCTACAATTACAATTAAATCATCACGATTATCTTCCATTGATTTTAGAATTGTATTTATCGCTTCTTTTCCATAATCATTCTCTGAAGTTGAAGCAAGTGAATATGCCTCATCAATAAATAATATTCCCCCCATTGCCTGGTCAACTACATCCCTTGTTTTAATGGCGGTTTGACCAACATAACCGCCAACAAGACCAGATCTATCCGTTTCAATTAAATGACCTTTAGATAAAAGTCCAATTTCATGATAAATTTTTGAAAGCAATCTTGCAACGGTTGTTTTGCCTGTTCCCGGATTTCCACTAAATACCAAGTGAAGACTCATTGAAGGTTGCTTAATTCCCCGGTCTTGCCTTAATTTTCTAATTTGAACAAGATTTATTAATGAGTTAACATCTTTTTTAACTTTTTCAAGACCTATCAGTTTATTTAACTTATTCAAGTATTCCTGAAGTGAGTGCTTTTCCCCTTCAACTTTTCCAGGCAAGTTTTTTGGAATATAGTTGCAATCTTCATCATCTTCAGACAAATAATCTCCCAAGAAATCTTTCAGGTTTTTAATGTATGAATTGTATTTTTCAAGCATAACAGGGTCTAAATTCCCATCAACAGTGATGAAGAACTTTCCAAGAAATTTATAAGAGTTAAACAATTCATTGCATATTTTAACACTCCACATATCAAAGTTTTGGGCAAATAAGTCAAGTTCATGTAATCATTCAAATGACGGAGGCAAATCATCTATTTCATCATCAGTTAAGTTTAAGATATCCCCTATTGTATAATTAGAATTTAACAGCTCATTTATAAAATTAAGCTCATTATCAGTTATTACTTCATCGCCTAAGCCCAAATAACTAAAATATTTAAACAGGTCATCTAAAACCATGATTTCAAGCGATGAGTTTAGTGATTTTATTTGTGGACAGTAATCTTTAACTAAATCAATATCCAGAGTTAACTGAAGGTTATTTACAACTCAAAAATCTAGCACCCTATAAATATAATAATACTGACTATACTTTTTTGGGGGAAAAATATGAAAATGGAAATAGAATTAACAGATGAGCAAGCAGAGAAAGTGGAAATCTTAAAAGAAAATGGTATTGAAGTTGGAGAGGCTATAGAGATTCTCTTTGATATGAAAGATGCTGTTATTGAACATGGCAATGATTTTTTTGACCATAGAATCAATAAGGCACATCAAGAAAAAGCAGAACTTGAAGAAAAATTGGCTCAAGTTGAAGATGAAATAGAGTTATACAATAAATTAAAAGGCAGCGCTCTTAATCCAATTCAAAAACAAAAGATTATTGTAAAAGAATATGGCAATGTTGAAAAATCTTATGATGAGACTGTTCAGGATCAAAAACACAAGTTTAAATGGTCAAATGACATTTTCAAATTCTAATTCTTTTTTTTTAAATTTTTAATTGTTGCAAATACAATGGTTGTTAATGCAACAGTTTATATATTATAAGAATATAATAGTAACATATGAAATCTTTAGTAGTTTATTATTCAAGAACAAAAACAACAGAAATTCTGGCGGAAGTCATAGCCGGCAGAGTAAATGCGGATGTGGAAGAAATCATTCCAAAAGTAAAATATCAGGGAAAAATTGGTTATGCGAGAGGTGGAAAGGATGCAATGAGAGAAAAAATCATTGACCTTGAATCATTAAAATTTGACCCATCTGAGTATGATGTAGTATACGTTGGAGGACCAGTTTGGGCAAGTAGGATAGCCAATCCAGTGATTTCATATTTAAAGCAAAATGAAGGAAAATTCAACAATGTAAAGTTCTTTGCAACCGCAAAAACTAGTGGATTTGATTCCGCTTTTATTCAGATGGAAAAATTTTCAATTAAACCATTAAACACACTTGGACTGAAAACCAAAGAAGTTAGAAAAAGTGAATATGATATAGATTCATTTATAAACTGATAATATGTCACTTGAAGAATTTAAGATAATAGATCCATCTAATCTTCCTGTTGGTAAGTTAATTGCCATTATTGAAAAAAATCAAGTTTTATATTTAAATCGTCAACTTGAAAGATTTAATATTAATTCCTCACAGCTTCATTTTTTATTTGAAATATCTCATCAAAAAGAAATAAATCAGGATAAAATTGCTTCTAGATGCACTATTGATAAGGGTACAGTTGCTAGATCAGTCAAAAAATTAGAAGATAATGACTTGGTTAAAAGAGAGGTAGATGAGAAAAATAGACGTCAAAAAAAGGTTTCATTAACAAATAAAGGTGAGGAAACATTAAATCAGGCGATTAAATTACTTAATGAATTGGAAAAAACTGTATATGATAATAGCTATATAGAAACTGAAGATTTTAAAAAAGCTTTAAAAGAAATAGCCATTAAAGCTATAGAATTAAATGATAAAGGGGAATAAAATGGCTGGAGAAAAAAATAAAAATATTGAAATGATAACAGGGGATCCTAAAAAGGCTATTGTTAAGTTAGCATTGCCAATGATGGTTTCCATGTTTTTAATTATGCTTTATAATATTGCAGACAGTATATGGGTAGCTGGTCTTGGAGCAGATGCTTTAGCTGCAATAGGATTTATTACACCATTATTCATGGTATTGGTAGGGCTTGGAAACGGTATTGGTGCAGGTGCAAACTCATTGATTGCAAGATACATTGGATCAAAAAACTATAGGCAGGCAAATAATGCAGCATTGCATGGTATTCTTCTGGCGGTTATCATATCTGTGATATTTACAGTTTTAATTGAAGGGTTAATGGTTCCTATTTTACAATTTATGGGTGCTGGAGATACAATACAATATGCATTAGACTATAGTTACATTATTTTCGGATTTTTATTTGTCTTTGTATATTCTGGAGTTGCATCAGCCATATTTAGATCAGAAGGAGATATGCGCCGTGCAACCATAGCAATTGCAGTAACAGCTATTTTAAATATTATTTTGGATCCAGTATTTATTTACATTTTGAACTTAGGAATCTCCGGAGCCGCTTGGGCAACAGTAATATCAGCAGCAATGTCATGTGTTGTAATGAGTTATTGGATATGGGGTAAAAAGGATTTATATCTTGATTTGTCACTTAAGAACTTTGATTATCAAGGAAAAATGATGGTTGATACATTGCAGGTAGCTATACCTTCAACATTGGAAAATATTGTATTTTCTGCTTTAGCCATTATTATAAACAGCATGCTTGTTATGGCTTCTGGAACTACAGCAGTTGCAGTATATACTGCATCAATGAGGATTGTACAATTGGCTATGATTCCATTGATAGGTCTTGGAACAGCGGTTCTAACAGTTGCAGGTATTGCATATGGTGCACATAATCATGTGAATTTAAAAACAGCCCATTCTTATTCAATTAAATTGGGTTTTGCTATTTCAATTGTATTGGGTGCTGCAATGTTCATATTCTCGTCACAACTTGCGGCCATGTTTTCATATACTCAGGCAAGTGCATCGCTTTCACCACAAATTGCAGTAGCAATATCTGTTTTAAGTTTATTTGTTCTTGCAATTCCGCATGGAATAATGTCATCTATGATGTTTCAGGGGGTTGGAAAAGGAGGTTATTCACTATTGATTACCCTTCTTAGATCATTGATTCTTGAAAGTGTATTTGCATATATATTCTGCTTTATATTTGGATGGGGTTTGCAAGGAATTTATGTAGGAGTGGTATTTGGTTGTTTTGTTGGAGGAACAGTTGGATACGTTTGGGCCAAATTCTTTATTAAGAAATTCACTCAAATTTCAATTAAAAAATATATGCCTCAAAAAAGCTAGTTTAAATAACTAGTTTTTTATACTTTTTTTAACAATAATTAATTATGGAATTCATAGTTAGTAATAAAAAATACTCTATAATAAACCATGAATTATATATAAACTATTTAATGGTTGATGCTTATTTTAAAGACAATTCTAAATATGACTATAATATCCATTTTGATTTCCTTGATTCTGTTTTAGAAAAAGATGAAATAAAATTTGAAGACATACTTGAAGGCACTAAGGATTTAGAAGAGTTAATTGAAAAAAATGAGATTAATTTTATACCTTCAGGCCTTAGAATTGAAGAGCATTTAAATAATAGCTTTAAAATCACTTATCAAAATTTGGAATTTAAAAATGTCAAGGTTGGTGAGGCTATACCATTATTAATAGCATTAACAAGCCTTTTAAATCACAAACCAATTGTAACATTATATCAAATAGATGAAGAATTGCACTATTTTTTGGAAAGCTTCAATAAGTATTAAATTCTTTAGGGATTACATGATCTTAAGTGGCAGGTAGCGGTTTTTTTCCAATAGCAATTATTGCAGGTTTTACAAAAGCTTTCACCATTTCCTTTAATTTGCCAGTCTACTAGGAAACTCGGATCTTTGACGAATGGCCTTTGCATTGATATAAAATCTATATTTGTAGAATTTAACATTTCATTTATCTGATTTTGACTATTTGCTCCACCGCCTAAAATAACTGGAATATTAACATTATCAATTATTTGCTCTGTAGCTTCGATTAATGGATTTTCCTCTTTATTTTCACGTGTGAAAAATTGCGGCGAACGTGGAAGAGTAATTTGCAAGAAATCCGCACCATATTTTTCAAGAAGTTTGGCTATTTCAATTGTTTCAGTCAATGTCATTCCATTGGTTGTTCCATCAAATGCATTTAAACGACAATTTATATGTAATTTCGTATTGTCTTTTATTACTTTAATCATTTCTAGAACTATTCTTAATCTATTGAAAGTGTTTCCACCGTATTTGTCATCTCTTGTATTGAAATTTGGATTAATAAATCTGGATAGGAAATAATAATTTCCAAGACCTAATTGAATGCCGTCAAATCCGCCAAAATCAAACTTTTGAGCTGCAATAATCATATCCGTTTGTATTTTTCGGATGTCGTCAATTGTTACATCTTCAATTTTCATGTTTTGCTGCGTTTTTTTATTATATTGTACAAAACCTAATTGGGCAAAGATGGGAACATCATATACATGAACAAGATCAGTTAAATCACGAGCTTCACGAACAAATTGAGTGTAGTGAATGGTATTTGAGTATTTGGAGAATGTATCTCTTGGGTAAAGTGAATATAACTCAGTAATTATTAATCCAACGCCGCTGGCGGCAATATTTTCATATCGGTTATATATATCAGGAGTCATATTGCCTGATTTTTCTCTTTGAGACTCCCAAAGTCCAGTTCTCACAATTCTGCTATTAAGTTTTAAATCTCCAAAATCACAATAATCAAATAAATCTTTCATAGTTAATATTTTAAATCAGAATAATATAAATATGTTATATAGTGAGTTTATATATGATATGATTGAAATGTGGGATGTTATTGATATAGAATTATAAGGTAATATTATGCAAAGTAGGTTTGTAATATCCGTAATAATTGCAGTGCTTGTGATTAGTGGATTATGTGTGGTTATATGTAGTGGTTTTGATAATTCATTAGATATCTCAAATAAAACGGAAGTTAGAATTTGTGTTGACAACCCTATTGCAATAGATAAGTTCATAAATGAATGTGAAAATTCGGATTACTATAGAAATGTTAATGGAACCACTTTAAATTGGTTAAAATCTTTATGCAACAATCATATGGTTTTTATATCTGGTGATGAGTCTTATATTATTCCTCTTTCAGATGTAAATAAACTACCTCCTATTGAATATGTAACTGACATTTCAATATATGATATTTGCAATTGCACTATTTGAGAGGATAGGCCGTTGGGTGATGATTTAGGCAATATCAAATTAATTTCCGACGTTGAATTTATATATCAGGACGTTGAACATTATGATGTTTAATTTTTTTAAATTAAACAATATACAATATTTTTTTCTATTTTATATACTATTGTTTTCATAATATAAAATTATATTGATTTAAAACTGGTTATTTTAAATAATATTATGTTAAATATACTAATTAGGAAATAAAAATTATTTCCTACCGGCTGATATAAATTTGATTAATTGGAACAATCCAATTAATCATTTGTTTAATTATATTTAAATAAAATAAAAACAAATATCTAATCATGGCATTTAATATTATTTCTGTATTGTTGATAGCAATAGCTCTGGCTATGGATGCATTTAGTGTATCAATGACAAAGGGGTTTACTCAAAAAAACATAACCAATGGACAAATCTTTTATTATGGACTATTTTTCGGCGGATTTCAATTTATAATGCCCATATTAGGATATTTCTGTGGTAATGTTATAACAACTATTGTTGAATCTTTAGCTTCAATTATTGGATTTATCTTACTTTTAATGATTGGATTAAATATGATTCGTGAGAGTTTATCAGGTGGCGATGAAGAAATAACTGACCATTTCTCATTTAAAGAAGTAACTTTGCTTGCAATCGCAACAAGTATTGATGCCTTTGCAGTTGGAATTACATTAGCACTTTTTAAAGATCCGGTTTTAATATCATCTGCTATAATAGGTATTGTAGCATTTTTCTTTGGTATTGTGGGTGTATCTATTGGTAAGAAACTTGGAAATTATGTTGGAGATAAGTTCCAAATCCTTGGTGGAGTTATCCTTATACTGATTGGTATAAAACTCCTTTTAGGTTTCTAAATTTTTTATTCCCAATACCTTTTTTATAAAAATTATAAAATTTAATAAATTTCATTAAAAATACGAATTTATAAAGGTTTATTTTTTAATTATGGTTTAATATAATACAAAATAATTAAAATCAGATTAAAAATTTAGTTTATAATTAAATAGAGATGTATTATCCAGTATATTGCTATTAGAGTATTTATATGAATTATTTTACAAAATTTCTGTTAGTGTAATATTACTATAGTCGGAAAGGTATTTCCGTATATTAACCTTAAATATCAATTAGTAGGTAAATATATATAAATGACTATTTATCTATAATTACTATTAATAGTATTATACATATAATAAGTAAAATAGTAATTATATTATTATACTTATATTACTATTATACATTTATACAGAAAATATATATTAAGTATATTTCCCTACTTACAGAAATATTAATTTATACATATTTTACTATTCATACTAAAGTAATATTTAGAAAAATGCTTTAAATAAATAATTACATATATCTCAAGCTATTGAAATATGTCATTTTCTTCAAATTTTGCTATTTTTTAATAAATTTCATGAAATTTAATAAATCTCATGAATTTGAATTATAAATTTTTATAAAAATCTTTGTGAATTAACCTTTAATTTTTGTTTCATTTGTTCATGGTCAATGTGAATATATTTATCCGTTGTTTGGGAGTTTGAATGCCCTGCAATTGACTGCACCTCTGCAACTGTCAATATTTCCGCATAATGGGATAATGCAGTATGTCTTAGAATGTGAACACTAACATCTCTACCATAATTTACATTACATTCAATTCCTTCATTTTCAATTCTCTGATCACATTCACGAGCATGTTTTTTAATGATATCCTGAACAGCACGTTTTCCAATTCTTTTTCCATTAATATTGGTAAATAGCTCTTCCCTTACTACTTCTTCAGCCGCTTTTTTTCGCTGAATTACTGGACGATATATATTATTAGTATTTTTCCTAAGTTTTGTGATACGATTCTTCATCATTTCATTTAAACTGATTAATGTATCATAGGTGATAAATGTTGTACGGTCTTTTAACTCACCTTTTGTTGTTTCTGCTCGTAAATAAACATCAATAAATTCATTAGTGTCATTG
Organism: Methanobrevibacter sp. V14; assembly: GCF_963082475.1. NCBI lineage: Archaea > Methanobacteriati > Methanobacteriota > Methanobacteria > Methanobacteriales > Methanobacteriaceae > Methanobrevibacter > Methanobrevibacter sp. V14. The sequence goes on along the minus strand of NZ_CAUJAM010000003.1, from coordinate 3,583 downwards.
GGAAGTTCGTAAAATCCATTTTCATCAATTGAAACTTGAATATCTGTTTTGTTTAATAAGACCAATTCTTTCAATCTCATACCGGAGTCAATAAATGTTCTGCAGATTGCATAATCCCTTTTATTTCCGCTTTGTTCGATTGTATCTAAGAAAAAATTGGATTGTGGCCAGGTTAAGGATATTTTTTCAATTCTTTTTTTAGCAGTTTCAGAATCTTCTGCTTTTACTTCAATAATATCCTTCATTTTGATGGTTTCATGCTGGATTTCCTCTTGAACATCTTCTGAGTTGATGAATTCCAAAATATTCATCATATATGTTTTAACTGTGGTTCTTTTATTTCCACGTTTTTTCAAACAATGCCTACGATAATGTCTTAACTGTTTTTTAATATTCTTATCAGTTAGTTCTCCTATTCCTTCTTTTTCAAGATATTCGATGAATTTAGATATGTTAAATGTTTGTTTTTTTATAGTTTCTTGAGTTAAGTTCTTTACCTCTTGCTTTTCTTCTAAGTATTCATTTAGGTAGTCTGTTAGCTCATCAACTTCTATCATAAGCTTTCTGCCTCCTAAATTTTTTTACTCAAACCCTTGTTTTAATATTTATTTTTTTAATATATAAATACTTCGTATCTTTTCATTATTAACGTATATTATTACATAAAATATACATTTATTTTATATATAAAATTTGATGAATTTGAAAGTTTCTAAAGGAATGTTGTAAATGAAGTAACACCTATACATCAAGAGATATAAAAATACAAATCTTTCCCAATTTTAGATTTGTAATAGAAATTATAATAAAAGTAATAAAAAGTTGTAATTATAAAAATTAATTTTAACTGGATAAAAACTATAAATTAATTTATGTATGTAATAGTTAGTTTTGATATAAAATTTAAAACAAATCAAGAAAAGATTGAAAGTGTTATTGAGCACTTTGGACTTAGAAAATTCAAAATACATTATATATAGGAGAATTAGATAATAATGAACAAAATACATTAGTTAAATCCATAAATAAAATAATTAAAGAATATGATAGTGTTTTAATAACACGAATATGTCAAAATTGCTATTTAAAAAAAGAAACATGTGGTGTGAAATTAAATTCAATAATGATTTATTTAGGATATATTAATATGAAACTAATTATTGACGGATATAATAAATCAATCCACAAGAAAGACAACCAAATTGTTATACATGAAAATTCCGAAATTATAGATTCTATCAAGGCAAGCGAAATTAATGATATAACCATTACAGGAAAAGGTTATGTGACCTTTGATGCTTTAAATTTAATAGCTGAAAATAATATTAAATTAATAGCTATTAATCCACGAGGACAACTAAGTTATATCTTAGAATCACCAGATTGGAGAAATGTGAAGTTAAAAACAACAATACAAATTAAGCGAAAATAAACTTGGTCTTAAATTATCAAAAGAATTAATAAAATGTAAAATGAAAACCAAAAAGCTACATTAACAACACTTAATAAAAATAAACAGCTGAAAAGAGTTTTTAACCATAGATCAAAAATTGATGAAATAATAAAACAACTTGAAAAATTAAATTTAAATGGAAATAATGATGAAATAAGAATTAAAATAATGGGTTTAGAAGGAAAAGCATCTAATGAGTATTGGAGAGCAGTAAAATATTTCATTCCAAATAATATTGGATTTGAAAAAAGAACAAAAAAACCAACAGATTTACTTAATTCCATGTTAAATTATGGTTATGCAATTCTTGCAAGTGAAATAACAAAAAGCATATTACTAATAGGTTTAGATCCATATTGCGGATTTTTACATTATGATATAGATAAAAGAACAAGTTTAACCTTTGATTTAATCGAACCATTCAGACAACAAATTGTTGATAAAACAGTAATAAGTTTAATTAACAGAAAACAAGTTACCATAAATGATTTAGATAAAAGAAATAATACCATAAAATTAGAAGCAAGGAAATTAATAGTGAATAAAATTCTTGGAAAAATCTTCTCAACAATTACTTACAATAATGAAATAAACACTTATTCAGATTTAATTAGAAAACAAAGCAAAGATTTAGTAAATACAATATTATACGCTGAAGAATTTAATGGATTTTATTTAAGATGGTGAGGAAATGTATTTATAAATTTTAGTTAAAAATTAATGTCCTCAAAATTTAGAAAAAATACTGATAAAATCATTGAAAACAATTATAATTCTGAGGAAACCAACACTTTAAATAATATATAAAAATGAAATCCTCAAAATATTTTTAAAAGAAGAAATATAAAACATTAAAATAAATAAAATAAGAAAAATAGACACTGTTAATACTGAATGTTTTCAGTTGAATTATTCAAAACCTTAATTAATTTTGCATTTATTTAATTTTACCCATTGTTCAAGACCAATTTCATCAATTTCTTTAAATATTGTTTCTTCTATATATTTATTTAATTCTGCTTCTACATATGGTTCAAAAGTGAATGGATATTTAATATTATCATCATATTTATTATATGTTAGTGTTCCAGTAAGTTTGCCATCTATTACTTTTGCGTTAATAATACCACCATGACCATATGGTGGGGTAAATATACATATTTGCCTACAATCTAATGCAATATCAAATTCAAAAGAATCAATTTTTGTCCAATTATATTGTGGATATTTATCTTTATAGTATTCATAATATACCATTTTACCATCCTCCATCTTCTAATCTTTGTAACCAACAAACTTCTTTGTAGATATTATCTAAATCGTTTATTATTGGTTTTGGTGCATTTATACTATATATTTCCATATATTTTGCAGTACCATCTCCATCAATACACTGAGGTTCATCGTATACAATTCTATTCCATAATTTGTTTTCCATTAATTTATTAATTCGATAATCAATTTTTTCATTTCCATAATAATTTCTGCGATAAACTGTCATCCCCCAATTATGAGAATAATTTTCTATCATTTCTAAATATCTTTGATGTTTTTCTCTTATTTCTCTTTTTTGTCGATATTTACCTATTGTTAGATTTTCATTAAACAATTCTTTAAAATATTCAACTGATTCTTTATCAAATCCTTGATATATTAAATATTCTTCTCCTATTTTACATTCTCTTGCATCTAATAGTTCATTTTGTTTGTTTAATTTCATTCCACATCTTTTACAGATATTTAAAAATTCTTTTTCAATAGTTTTTTTATTTTTTATAACATTACTAATAGGATTGTATTGTGTGCAAGGTTGAACTCTATAGTCAACACTATAATTGCTGATGTCTTTTTTAAGCATTTTTCCTGCTACTATTGGGGTTCCCAACATTCCTGCTAAAGCAAATATTCCTAACATTATCTTACCTCTTGTAAATACTCAATCATACCCTTTTTATCAGTTGATAGTACATCATTAAGTATGTCATTTATTACTTCAATCATTGCTTTATAGATTTTATGAGTTGAATCCCCACCAAAGTTGACTAAAGTTTCTATATGCCATTCTAAAGCTTTGGGGTTTTCATAGTAGTCATCTTTAAATTTTTCTTTAAAATCTTTAATGATATTCTC
>NZ_CAUJAM010000002.1:0-70426 GCF_963082475.1 Methanobrevibacter sp. V14 | reverse complement strand
TGTTAAGAGAAGATTTCTTGCAGCAAAATGCATTTGATGATGTAGATACTTATTGTGCTCCTGACAAACAATACAAAATGTTAAAGACCATTTTATTATTCTACAAAGATTCTCTTGCAGCAGTTAACAGAGGAGTTCCAATTGCAAATATTGTAGCTTTACCTGTTAAAGAAGAAATCGGTAAAATGAAATACATCCCACAAGATGAATTCGATGCAAAAATTGAAGAGATTCAATCCGCAATTACCAAACAATGCAGTGAGGCTTAAAAATGAATACAAATATTAAAACAAGAGAATATACTACTGTATCTGAAGTCTCAGGTCCTTTAATGGTTGTTGAAGGAGTAGAAGGCGTTGGTTACAATGAAATTGTAGATATTGAAACACCAACTGGTGAAAAAAGAAGTGGACAGGTTCTTGAAGTAACTAAAGATGTTGCTGTTATCCAAGTATTCGAAGGAACTAATGATTTAAACACTAAAGATACTAAAACCAGATTCACTGGTCAAACCGCAAAAATCGGCGTATCCAGAGATATGATGGGTCGTATCTTTAACGGTATTGGCAAACCTATTGATGGCGGGCCGGAAATAATTCCTGATGAAGAATTAGATATTAATGGGGCTCCTATGAACCCTGCCTCTCGTGAATTCCCTGAAGAATTTATTCAAACTGGTATCTCTACCATTGACGGAATGAACACATTAGTAAGAGGACAAAAACTTCCTATTTTCTCAGGATCTGGTTTACCTCACAACGACTTAGCTGTACAAATTGCAAGACAAGCTAAAGTATTAGGTGCAGATGATGAGTTTGCAGTAATTTTTGCTGCTATGGGTATTACAAACGAAGAAGCTAACTTCTTTATGAGAGACTTTGAACGTACTGGAGCATTAGAAAAATTAACAGTATTCATGAACTTGGCAGACGATCCTGCTATTGAAAGAATCTTAACTCCAAAAATGGCTTTAACTACTGCTGAATACTATGCATTTACATTAGGTATGCAAGTATTAGTTATCTTAACTGATATGACTAACTACTGTGAAGCTTTAAGGGAAATTTCCGCAGCAAGGGAAGAAGTGCCTGGAAGAAGAGGTTATCCTGGATACATGTACACTGACCTTGCAGGTATCTATGAAAGAGCAGGACGTATTGATGGTAAAGAAGGTTCAATTACTCAAATGCCTATTTTAGTTATGCCTCAAGACGATATTACTCACCCAATTCCTGATTTAACCGGTTATATTACTGAAGGACAAATTGTATTAAGTAGGGAACTCTCAAGGAAGGGTATTTATCCTCCTGTAGATGTACTTCCTTCACTTTCCCGTTTGATGAGTGGTGGTATCGGAGGAGATAAAACTCGTGATGACCACAGTGGTGTATCTGACCAACTTTATTCTGCATATGCAGAAGGTCGTGAATTAAGAGACCTTGTTGCAGTTGTAGGGGAAGAGGCACTTACTGAAAGAGATCAAAAATTCTTAGAGTTTGCTCAAGCATTTGAAGATCAGTTTATTACTCAAAGTAAAGATGAAGATAGAACTATCTTTGAAACTCTTGACCTTGGTTGGAATTTACTTAAAATTTTACCTAAAACAGAACTCAAAAGGGTTAAAGAAGAATTCATTGAACAATACCTTCCAAAAGATGAATAATCTCATTACAGTAATGTAGGTGATTAAATGGCACAAGATATTATAGATGGAATTAATCCAACTCGTATGGAATTATTATCCCTTAAGAATAGAACTAAACTAGCTGTTAAAGGGCATGGTTTACTTAAAGAAAAAAGGGATGCTTTAATCAAAGAGTTTTTTGATATCTTGGATCGTGTCAAAGGTATTCGTGAAAATGCAGAATTAAGTCTTAAAGAAGCAAATGATGCTTTAGTTGAAGCTCAAATTGCTATGGGGGATTTAGCTGTAAGAAAAGCATCTTTATCAGTTAAAGAATCCATTGATGTAGATATTGCATCAAGAAGTGTTATGGGTGTAGCAGTACCTGTAACTAATGTTAAAATGGAAGAAAGATCCATTATTGACAGAGGTTATGGTTTTTCTGACACTACTATTCAATTAGATGAAGCTGCAAAGAAATTTGAGGAATCACTTAAGTATTTAATCGAACTTGGTGAAGTAGAAAAAACAATTTTCTTACTTGCTGAAGAAATCGAAGCTACTAAACGTTAATATACTAAGCGGTAATTTTTGCAAGTAAGCAAGAATTGCTATTACAATGATGATTATACCGACTATTGCAAATTCCAAATTGTAAGGATAGGCAAGTAACATATAACCACTTACACCAATAACAATACCTTCAAAAAAGAACACCGCTTTAGTCCAACTTGGATTAAATAATATTATCAAGTATGCAGCAGCAATTAAAATTAATATAATTACAGAGGCCAAAACTTCATTTGTAATAGGTTGATGTCTCAAGAATGGAGAAATTGCCCAAACAATTAACATTAAAGCCAACATTACACCTAATAATTTAAACATTTTAACATTAGCCATAATAACAGTTTAAACTTCATAATATTTATATCATTTTACACCAACTAATGTATATGGAGCGAGCAGTTTGGATAATTTTAAATAAAAATTTTTCACTTACATTAGATGGTGAAATAAAAAATGGAAATGTAATTGATAAAAAATTCTCACCGGGCAATGATATCTGGACAGAAGAGATTCCTCGTTTAGGATTCAGTAATGAACAAGTTCAAAAAGATTACGATGAGTTTAACTCAGATTTATTAGCATTATTTTCAGAACCTAGTGTTAATGAAGTCCTTATTGATGCTAAACTTGGTGAGGAATCCGAATATATCAGTTGTAAAACCTCATTGTTAATTAGAAAAATAGAAGAGTATAGCGTGGATGAAATTATAAAATAGCTGTTGCCTGTTTTAATATTTCATCCATATTATTGAATTTCAAAGGTTCATCATCATCGCCAACTTTTTCTGTTGTGATTAAAACATTAGGCGAAGCCCAAAGAAACGAATAGGTAAAATAAATTACATTAACAAAAATTAAAATACCGAAAACTGACAATGCGATGATTAGACAAATTGCATGTATTAATAGATTGCCGTATCTTCTTTTTTTCATTAATATATAGTTATCCTGTTTTTCAATTGTTTTAAATTTATTTTGAGATAACTCCTTGGAAATTTTCTCCATTTCTTTTGAATTATCTGCACTTAATATAAATAAACTCATTTTAATCAATGTAAACTACGAATTCATCTAATTCTTTTCTTGGAGTATCTCTTGGAGTGGCATTACCATAACCTAAAGGCGAAAATAGTATGGCCTCCTCATTTTCTTCTAGGTTCAAGAATTGATGAGCCATATTTTTCTTAAATGCTCCAACATAACATGTTCCAAGACCTACATCAGTTGCTGCAAGAATCATATGATCCATTACAATAGTTGCATCAATATCGGCAATGTTTTTCATATCCCACGGTCTAGTCCATGCTTCGTTTTTAATTCCAACAACGCATAATACATATGGGGCTTCAACAAACCATTTTGCACCGTAAATTTTAGACAAATCCTCTTTATGCTTTTTAGTATCAATCACATATACTTTAAATGCTTGTGCATTTACACCAGTTGGTGCTATTGTAGCTGCTTTTAAGACGTATTCAAGTTTTTCTTTCTCTACAGGATTATCCAAGTATCCCCTTACACTGTATCTTTCATTAATAACATCAATAAATTCCATTTTATCATCCCATATACTCTACATCATCAAGGTCGCAGAATCTTCTAAACTCTTCTTCTTCCATATTTTCTTCATGAATATGTGCAATTAATCCTGGAAGCCTTCCAATCATGAACACTCCTAAACCCAATTCCGGTTCAAACCCTAAATCAGACAATATTGCGGCATTTGCACCATCAACATTAAGACGAATATTTTTCTTTTCAAATACTAAGTCCTGAAGCGCCAATGCCAATTTGATATGAGGACCTACACATCCTGCATTAATAACAACATCTATTAATTTATCTGCCCTTGGATCAATTCTATGATACCTATGGCCAAAACCGGGGATTTTTTTGTCTTTAAGGACATACTCATTGTGAATTTCAATGGCCAAACTTGCAATTTGCTTGTTGTCAATGTCTGAGTCTCCAATTAAATGTGTAGAATTAATTTTAGATTGATATAACTCCATAGTTTTTTCAATAGCTCCTGCATGTTTATGTCCAAAAGATAACAATGCTCCTGCAACTGCCGAGTTCATAGGTGAACCTGAAGAAGTTATTAAACGTGCTGTTTGAGTGCTTGGTGGAGTTACGCCATGGTCACAAAAAGAAACTAAAACATGATTAAATACCTTACTTTCATTTATAGAAGGTAATCTGCCTTTAAGAAGTAAAAATACTAGGTCATTATACCTTATTTTTTCAATTAAATCTCTTTGATTATATTCCCGAGTTACAATTTTATTTTCTTCAACCCGAGTAATAGCAGTTTTTAAAGATTTGGGATTAACTTTAAAATTATTTTCATGCATTTTTAAAACCTTTTGAACTTAATAATTATAATATAATTTAAAATGATATATAAACATTATAATTTTAACAAAGCAACTCTTGGTTCAACAAAACAAGATGGCCTAATAGATACTATTCTAACTCCACTGGCTCTTTGATTTCCGATATTTAAATAACAACCGAAAACAGTGGATTTACCACCTAAACCTAAAGGCCCAATACCTGTTTTATTTAATCTATTTGTGATTTCTTGTTCAAATTCACTTTGATTGTTCAGGTTTCCATAAGCAATTGCCTTAAGTAAAAGTGACGTTGCCTCAAAGTGAGTTCTTCCAATTCCAATTGAGGGAATTGATGGAGTGCAGCCCAACATCTGAAGGGATGATTCCAACCATCCGCATGCAACATCAATCACATTTTCAAAAGAACGTTTATGATAAACCCTAAATGTTTTAGACCGAATTTCAGGACCTCCACCTTCAAGTAAAAAATGAATATTTAAAGTATCTGGAGAAATATCTCTTTTATATGTCGATTCATCATTAACACTGTCTATTAATATAGATGCAGGGGGAAGTTTTCCAGGTTCTTCAAATAAACCTTCACTTTGCTCAATACGTTGAATTTCCCCACCTTTTACAGCCATCGGCCTTGCTGGAAGATTATTTAAGCCTAATGCAATACCTTCATGAATTTGATTCAACAGTTCTCCGGAAATTTCTCTTTCTTCACCTATTTCAATTATTACATGAGGGATTCCGGTATCATCGCATAAAGGAAAATTAGTTTTTTGAGCAATTTGATAATTTTCTAAAATTTGATTTAAAGCCCAACATGCATTGTCATTATCTTCCATAACAATAGCATTATTTAAAGCGGCATATTTATCATCTGAAAGTGTTGTTGAAGCTTTAATTATGCAATCTGAAATATCATTTAAAATATCCATATAATCACTCAGGAACAGCCAAATCACTAGATTTATCTGGTGAAACAATAGCTTCAGGATAATACTCATCAATCATCCTTTTTACAAGTTTAACTTGTTTTATACGAGCTTTAGCTTCAGCATCTGTTGTATCCCAATTATGATTAGCTGCAACTGAACCCCCTGTTTTCAAGTATACCGGGGATGCTACTTTAACAAATTTCGGAACTTCATAATGCCTTATAAAACCTCCTGTTGATTTAGGGTTTTCAGTATGTAAATCCAAAGACATATCAGTTGCACTCCTAATAGCTGCAATCATTGGGATTTGCAAGTCACGAACAGGATTCAGTGAATTTAACCCTTGAGATTCAAGTAATTTTGCTGAAGCAGGATTTGAATGGCCTGCATGAGCAGATAATTTGAAACAGACATTTTCTGGAATTTCACTGTCTCTGCGCATTTGATTTAAAACCCAAAGCAAACCTTCATCATAAAGTAAAATTCCGCGAACGCCTAGCCTGCATGCCCTTTTTACATCTTCAATACCATAAACTAAATTGTCATAACCTCTTAATCTATAGCCGATTCTAGTTCCCTCTTTTGTATGAACTGTTGCTGAGGTATCGTATGTTGCTCTTGGACCTACAGATAAGAATAATTCGCAGGCATAATTTTTAGCTAAGCTAACCATTTCATTAATTTCTTCATCGGTTAGCATCATTATACCTTTTGTTTGAGTAACACGATGAATAAAAATGTCGTCTTTGTCGGCTTCATCTAATAATGCATTCATTGTTTTTGGAGATTGAATTCCTGGAACTTCAAAACGGAACTGCCCTCCATCGCCGAACCTTTTATGTGAAGTGTAATCTGGAGAAACATCTTCAATGCCAATTTGCTTAAGATATCTTTTTGTATTGTTCATACTATCTACCTGTTTAATTTTTGAACAACATATTTCATTGTATAATCTTCAAGTGAATCAATTACCATTAAATTTTTAATGTCATATTGAGGATTTAATCCTTTGAATTTATCTACCAGTTCACGTAGCTGGAAGGGGTTTTCAAAGTCTCCTTTTGGAATGAATGTGATATTTTGAAATACCCCATTTCTAAATGTGGAATCCAATTTAATAATGACATTTGATGGTCGCTTATCTGGATACAACTCATTCAATTTATCATCACAAACAATAACCATATGATCAACAAGATTTTTAATGCTATTCACCTTATCAACTGTTGAATAATTATCTAAAAGCCCATATTCTATTAATTGATTAACATCATCAACACTAACTTCACCAACAACAAGTGCAATTGCAACAGCATAAGGAAGGCTTTGTCTTAACTCTTCAATGTTTTTAGGATTATAATTATTGTGGTCAGCTGCAACAGAATATGTTTTAATGGCTACATTTTGAATATGATCATATTCCTCTCCAATACTGGATTTTAGTTTTAATGCAGTGTCTATTGATGAATGCAGGTGTCTGCAGAAGGGGTATTTTTTAAAGTAAATGTCTCTAACCCTTACCTTACCGATGTCTTTTAAGACATTTTCAAGTGAGAAATCGTCAATATTATACTCCTCCCCATCAACTACCATTGTCTTCAAAAATCCTTCATTACCTTCAAAGATTGTGATACTGCCTGTGAATCCGTTTCTTGCAAGATATGCCGATAAAATTCCATTATAAACTGCTTTCCCCACATGAAGAGGTTTTCCCATTGACCCCCCATGGTCTGATTCCAACAATCCCGCTGCCTGAGTTCCGCACAATCCTAAAGCATTTAATACCTGCCCATCATCTAATTTTAATAGTTTAGATGCTACTGCTCCGGCAATAAACGTGCCCACAGTTCCCGTCGTATGAAATCCCTTATTTCTGTGTTCCGGATTGACAATTTGACCTAAAAGGATTCCAACTTCATAGCCTACGATAACACCTTCTAAAAACTCTTTACCAGTTAAATCATAAGCTTCAGCTATTGCAAGAGCTGTTGGAAAAATTACTGAACCTAAATGAATCTGAGCCCCTCTGTGACCGTCATCCAATTCCATGGCATGTGCAGAAATTCCATTTATTAATCCTGCATTCAATATGCCTGTTTTAATATTGGTGCCAATGACAGATGCCTTTAAATTTAAATTTAAGTTTCCATGAAATATTTCATTAATAGTATTGCAAGCTATTTGGGAAGCCGGTTCCCCTACTCCCCGATCGGTTCCTCCTAAAAAGTCCAAAAATGCTGCTTTTACAGTAGTAACTGACTCTACCGTTGCTTGTTCATAGCGATAGTTTGAAATAAATTTAGAAATATTTTGCAAAAACATAAAACACCTAAATATAATATATGTAAAAAGTAGTATTAAATATTTAAGATTGAAATTATAAAATTGATTTAAACAGCTTCAAATCCCATTAAAACAATTTATATTACAGCAACCGCAGAAAATAAAAGAAGATGAAATCAGAAAAAATAGAATAGTAATTTCAAAAAATAAAAAAATGGTTCATATTGGAACGCCGGTGATAATTAAAATAATATGAGCTACAATTGCAGATCCAAAGTAAGTAGAAGCGATAACCAGTATTGTAATAATAACTGCCCTACTACCAAGTGCTTTAAACTCATTCCAACTTTTACCCATACCTATTCCCACATAGGCAAGGAATACAGTTACAATAGATAGAAGTTCAATGTGTGAAACATAATATGTAACAAAATCAGAAGTCGGCATTGAAGGATATGCAATAACAATACCTATGACACTTATGTAAATAATAGATGAAACATTAAACGGCAGATATCTTTCCATCCAAACACCAAGAAGAGTAATAAATGACAATATGCCTATTCCAACAAGAGATTCCGCTATAGGATGTTGGTAACCAACATAATTACCAATTACTGTTATAACTGAAAATATGAACAACAATAAAATCCAATTGAAAATACCGTGAACAGATACATTTTCAGATCCATCAATTAAATCAGGCATTATTCATCCCCCTTTTCTCCTACAATGGATTTTCTACCAATTTTAGGCTCTAAAATTTTATACAATTTTTCTGTTAGAGGCAATGCAATAAAAATTACAATGTAGATTCCTATAGAAAATGACAGTAAATTACTGAAACCAGCGAAAGCTTCAATTTGAGTTTTTAAATCTGGAAATGCTGCAATAGTAGGGCCTAAAGAAGCTGCATTCATACTTGCACTACCTACACCACTAGCCATGGCAAAAGCATAAGGATGTAATGGCAAAATTGAAACACTAATACTGGCCAGGAAACTAATAAATACTGTACCTATTATTGTTCCAACAATGAATAGTGCAAAAATTCCCCTAGATTCAGGAGAATTAAAACCATATTTATCAACAACAACTGCAATTTCAGGTTCACGTCCAATAGAACTGGTCATACCAATAGCTTCACGTTTGAATCCTAAAAGCAAAGCAACTGGAAGTGCAATTAAAATTGTTGCCAGGTGCCCTAATTCCTGCAATAATAAAGCGGGACCCATTTCGAATAATAAGTGTATAGACTGACCACTAGCTACCGCCAATTTAGCTATTAAAACCCCTATAAAAAGCATCATTGCCCCCTCCGCAATACGGGCTTGTTTTCTTTTAATCCATGTAACGGACTTTGCTAGATAAAAAGTAAGACCTAAAACCATTGTATAAAGTAAAGGCATTATTGAAACTGTAACTCCTTCAGCCAACTTAATATGAATCGGCCCAATATATTCGGCAATAATAACTAAAATAAGAACCGTAAAATGTAATCCATAATCTCTCCACGGATTTCTCTTTAAAATACGTTTATCCGTTTTTTCACGATACGGGTGTTCGATTTCAGTGGTAAATTCATCATTATTTATAATACCCTCTCCAAATGTAACATGAAAATTTCTTAAATAATGTATACTCTCAAATTTGTAGTATATAAATTCATATGATTTATTTCTCAAAAATTCTAAAAATATGAATAAAAATAGAAAAAATTTAAAATTATTTCACAAAATGAGAATAAAATATTAACCACAATAATGAGTTAAATCAAAAATTAAGAAATCTAACATATGAATCTAGTCTAAATTCATACGGCAAAGAGGTTTTGACAGATGCCGCCTTGCAGAAACTGGTGTTTCATAAAATTGAGCATTTTTTAAATTACGTGAAATTATAGTAGGAACTTTTTTATTTGATTCGATTTTATTCCCACATCTCTTACATTTAAAACCTTTATTTTTACCTGCAGAGGTCATTCTTTTACCACATTTGCAGACCGGATTTTTATACTCAACATCATTTAATTTAACTACTTGAAACTTCTCAATATTAAAAGTATTATGCTTCCCAATCCCCCCATAAACTTTAATGACATCACCTGGCCTTAAATAAGAGATTGTTTTTCTGAAATTCTTAGTTGGCTCATATGCTCCACATTCAATCTTACCAGACTCATCAGCAAGGTAAAAGAACATGTGCCCTCCACTGATGATTGTAGGTTTGTTTTTAACAGTTGCCGTGAGTTTATAACATCCAAATTGCTTCATGTCTGAAATTCTAGAAGCATGTTGAATATGCATGTCAGTATGTTGATTTGTTTTAAAAATGCACCAATCACCAATTGGCTCTGAAACTCTAACAAGGTCTTTAGCTATTTTTAAAGCATCAACTCTGTTTGATCTGATTCCATATAAAACTGGACATGGTGTTTTTGGCTCAATAGCAATGTAGTCTTCTGAATAATCAATATTTTCAAAAGTGTCTGGAAAAGTATTTCTATCCATTTCATAAACTGAATCATAATCAATCTGCCGTTTAGTGGCGAAATTTTCAGGCACTCTGTAAGTCAACAGTTCATAAGTATAATCACTTAAAGGCAGGCTGATAGAAGCAATGGAACCTATTATGCCTCTGCCTTTTTTAAATTTATGAATTTCACAGCCAATAGACCTGCCAAATTTTTCAGCTTCCTCGATTGTTATAAACTCATAAATTGCTTTAAATGCATAGTCTTCCATTTCTTTTGTAATTTCACCATCATAAAAGATTACGCCCGGATTTGTATTGTCACAGTCAAACATGGATAGATTTTCAACTTCACCAAGAACAATCTCTTTTGCTAAACTGGCTTTTGAATCATTTAATATTTTCAAAGCCACCCCTCCATTACCACGTGTTTTAAAACGAGCAAAAGGATTTAAGCGTATTAATCTAGGATAATCGACTAAATCAATACCATTATCTTTGAATTTATTAATAATCTGACTTGCAAGATAAGTTGTACACATACCATCAGGAGAGTCGGTATCATCTACACCAATATATAAATATTTAATCAAAATCACCTACTAAAATATATTTAAAGTTAAACTAATAAATAGTTTAACAGAGGTGCTGAAAATGTTAACTCGAAGTCAACTATTGCACAATATTGAAAATTTATTAACTTCACAGGGTTTTAAAACCTCAGACATTTATGATCAAGGTTCTTTTGATATTGTAGCAAGGAAAAATCTACTAATACTCCTTCTAAAAACATTTCAAAACATTGATAGTATTAATGAACATAACGCTCATGAAATGAAGCAATTAGCTAACATATTCCTCGCTTCCCCCATCATAATTGGTGAAAAATCAAGAAATGGCATTCTAGAAGATGGAGTAATCTATGAAAGATATGATATTCCTACAATTGGCTTTGAAACTCTCAAAAACATGATATTATATGGAGAATACCCTGAAATCTTAGCAGACCGTGGAGGATACTTTGTTAAAATTGATGGAAATGTCATTAAGCAATATCGTGAAGAGTATTCAATGTCCCTGAAGGATTTAGCAACTCTTGCACATGTATCTCGTGCTACAATGTACAAATATGAAAATGGAATTGTTCGTGCAAATACAGAAACTGCAATGATACTTGAAGAAATATTAAATACCAAAGTGACATTAGATATTGACTTATTAAAACAGCCCCAAAAAGAAGATATTGAATATTCAGATGATGTTAATGATTTATCAAAACTTGGATACGGAGTGATATCCACAAATAAAAGTCCATTCGATGCAGTGGCAAAAATGAAAAGTTCCAACAAACATTCCCCGTTAATGGCAAATATTGAGAAAAATAGAAATGAAAAAACTTTAAAAAGAATGGCCATACATCTTAAAGATTTATCCATTGTAACAACTTCAGAACCGGTTTTCATAATTAACAATGCTAAAATAAAAGAATCAATTAGCACTGTTCCCGTTATTAAATCCTGGGAGTTAAAAGAATTTGAAAATCCAAAAGAATTATTAAAGATGATTAAAGAGAGAAAAGAAAATTAGAGTGGTAATATGGAAGACTTACAAATAACTAAAATGGAAAATTATCCAATTAAATGGGTTTGTAATTTTAAAGGTCAAAGAGCTATCGGACTTTGTGGAAAAACCCAAAAAATAGCAATGTTTGCATCAGATGAACGTGTTTCAAGAATACTCGAGGATATTGTAATTGGAACTGATGAAACACAAGAAGGATATGGTTGTGAAGAAAAAACAAGATGCTGCAATTTTGAATGTGAATATTGTGAAATTTCACCTAGACAATACTTGCAAATTACAGGAAAAAAGCCATCGAATAAAAATATAAAAGAGTTAATTAATGGATTAATTGACCTAAACCAATCTCTTAAATCCGATGGTCATGTTCCTTTTGAAGAATATGAGGTTGTTAATCTTTAATATTTTTTTAATAATTCAAAATCCTCTTGGGCTTCACTAACTTTGGCAACACCCATACATATTGCATCTACAAAATCAACATTTTTATAAAAGGCAAATGCTTCTTTTGGTTTTAAAACCCCTGCCGCTAGGATTCTGGTAGCTATTATTTTTTTATCTAATTTTTTTACCTTATCTACAAACTCTTTTCTTTTAGAAGCATTAAATGCACTAATGTCCATCATATAAGACAGACTGTTATATGGAATCATATAAAAATCGAATAAATCCATATCAATACTGCTTAAAAGCAGGTCTGATGTTTTTGATGGAAATGCAGTAACAAGACCTGAAAGCGCACCAGTATCATTAATCCTATTTAAAATTTTTGAATTTAGCCTCCAATCATATCCATCAACGATGAATTCATCAACAATCATTAATGGACAATCATATTGGCTAAATAATTCAATATCCCCCTCCCAATCCACTTCTTTTGCAACATCATAATTTGGATTTAGGTAATCGACATCACTTTTACCAATTGTTGCAATAACTTTCATCTCACAACCTGCATCAACTGCCAAATCATAAGCTTTAAGTAGATTCGGATTATTAACTAGATTAATTGCCCTTACACCTTGATTATATGCTTCGACAATAACATCACAAGCATTTTGAGGATTATTATATAAGTCATCTAAATAAAGTCTTGATCTATGTCCATAATAAAGTTCAGCCATAAATGGCCCATAGCCCAGTATGGTTTGTGGTATTTTTTTATCTTTATATTCCAAATCCCCAAAAAACATATTATCCTTATTCTTTTTCAACTATTACTGCAGTTCCATATACTAAAATTTCTTGCATTATATCGGAAATCTCATTTGAGTCAAATCTAATTGCAATTATTCCATTAGCTCCTAAATCTTTAGCGTGTTGGATTGCTCTTTGTAAAGCTTCGTCTCTGGATTCTTCCATCATATCTACATATTGTTTGATTTCTCCACCAAAAATAGATTTAATACCTGCACCAATTTGTCCACCAGCGCCTCTACTTCTGACAGTTAAACCATAAATAAAGCCTTTTGTTTCGACTATTCTAAAACCTGGAATATCATTTGCTGTTGAGATTGCAAATTCTTCTACACTTACCATAAGTTTCACCTACAATATATTAATTAGTATAAAGTGAAATATCAATAAATTTTCGCTCCACACTAGTTATACATTAGAAATATTAGTATATATAAGTTTTTTAGGGTTTGTCCATTTCTAGAAACTTAAGGTTTTTTCTTCTTTTTTTGTTCTTAATTTTAATTGATTCCACATTTACTTATTCTGATACTTTATTAAATAGTTTTAATTAACTTATAGTTCCATTAACCATGTTATTTTCTTCAACATTAGATAATTCATCAGTTATGTCTTTAAAAATGCCTATACTACTATTAGTTTCAATAATATTATCCAATATTGTACTATTATAAACTAAACCTTCAATATAAATACCATAACTTTCACTAGTAATTTTATTATTGGTAAATGTATTATTATAATAACGGTAGTTAGTAGATCTAGCTGGTAGGACAATACCTATATTTTTGGTATTAATAATATTATTATTTATAATGTTATTATTACCTACTACTGATATACCAGTATCATGTTTGTTATTAATCCTATTATCATGAATATTTGAATAATCACCTTCAATAGCTATTCCTACACCATATTCTTTAATATTTATATAATTATCATAAGCATTAACTTGATTACCAATAAATATTGCATTATAAATATCTATAAAAGTAATATTATTCCTATAAACATTACAAAGTGAATCTCCAATACTTCCAGCCTTAATACCTGATACTAAGCTATTACCTTTTAAAACATTATCATGCACAGAAAAATTACTTCCAAAAACAGAAATACCAATACCACTATCATGTACTTTATTACCATAAACAGAAATATTCTTACCAACTAAATTAATAGCATATGAACCTTTAGAAAAAGTGTTATTTGCAATAACCGTACCATCATGATTTTCATAAACAAATTGTAATAAAATAGACATAGGCCCATTACAAAAACCTTTAAAATCATTAAATGAAATTATATTACCTTTACATAATCCAGAACCACTATAATCCGCATGTCCAAAAGGATTAAAATAAATTAAATTTGTAACAGATGTATCGGAATAACTTAAAACTTCTAAACTATTATGTGAAATTAAATTATAATGACATAACCCCATAACCATATTACAAGTAATATATGTTTTCATATCATTGTAAATAATTCTATTATTACTAGACCAACCCATAGGCATTGCATAAACACCAAAAGCATTTGCAATTCTTATAGTATTATATGAAATAAGATTATTATTAGAATGAGATAACCAAATACCATGTAATTGGCCTACATTTGCACCTAAAATATTTAGTGTACCTTTTGTATTATTAATAGTAAGATTTGTTACAATAGACCCATCACTTCCTTTAATAAGATGAATGAAACCATTACTAATCGCATCATTAGGAGAAATTGGCATTAATATAAGTTGACGATCTATAACAAAAGCTCTATTAGAAATATTACCAATTTTCAAAGTATACCCATTAGAAATACCTGAAGCATCAATAATTTTCCCTGTTCTAATATTAAAATAATTTTCATAATTATCTTGTGTAATTTCAATTGTTTTAGAGCTCTTTGTATAATTAATCGTAGAATTTTGGTTTAAATCATCAATATTTAAAACATCATCTGAGTTTTTCAAACAATCAACATTAATTTGTGTTTCATTTGATGCAAATGCCATATTTAATGAGAATAAAATAAAACAAATAATAATAAGACAATTGCATAATTTCTTATTGATTTTTTCACCACCTTCAAAGTTATTAATCCCCATAAAATCAAGTTTTATTTAAAAATATAAATAATACATTAATTATGTAGTATTTTCTTATAATAATATATAAAGTTTATGAAAAACAGACATTCCTAGAAACTTAATGTGTTTATTCTTAATTTTTACTAAAATGCTTAGTTTTCAATTATCTTAATTTATACTACCTTCACTTATTATGATATTTTATTAAATAGTTTTAATTTACCTATAATTAATTTTAATAATTAAACATAGTATATTTTAAATATTATTAACTAAAAATATTAATATTGATGATTAAAGTTTTTTAGTTACTGATTAAGTTAATTGGAAGTGAATTGATGTATTCTTCTGATAGATTCATCATAGATTTTTTAAAATATTTGATTGTTTTGAATGTTGGCAAAAATTATTGAGTTTTAGCTTCTGTTCAATTTTAAACTAGGAAATTAGTGAAATGGAAGAATAATTTCAACTTATGTCTCTTGCATCCGAATAGTTGGATGGTACGTTTAATTTCTTTAAGATTGAATGAAAATTTCAAATGTGGGAAAACCCTTTTGACCTTAAGATATGATAAAACTAATTTTTTATGGATATTACTAATAAAATAGAAAACAGTAATTTTCAGAAAAATTAAGTTGACTACCTTGGCAGATAATATGAAAAAACTTACGAAAATTCAAATTTAAAGTAAACATAATACTGATATAAATCATGATAATTAAACAAATTCACCATAACACACATTAAGTTTCTAGGAATGCATAATTTTACAAAAATTTATTAATTTAGAAAATAAAATTTTAAATATGATTTTAAGCATTATCATACCTACCTACAATGAAGAAGCATGCCTTCCAGTTTTATTAGAAAGTATTAAAAAACAGAGTTTTGACGATTATGAAATTATAGTTGCTGATGCCAACTCAACTGATAAAACCAGAGAAATTGCCGAATCCTATGAATGCATAGTAACTGAAGGAGGATTGCCTGCAGTAGGTAGAAACAATGGTGCTAAAATAGCAAAAGGGGAATATCTATTATTTTTAGATTCTGATTTGAAACTTACTGATGACTATTTAAGAAATGTCATATATGAATTTAGAATGGAACGAGCTGGAATAGCCATTACCCAAATGCTTCCAATGTCCAATAAAGTTGAAGATAAATTATTCCATGATTTTGCTAATTATTTCATGATAAGTGTTGAAAAGATAAAACCTCATGGAGCGGGTTGTTACGGAATTATTGCAAAAAAAGAACTGCATGATGCATGTAATGGCTTTGATGAAGAGCTAACCTTTGGAGAAGATACTGACTACATCGAAAGATTAGCTAGTAAAGAACGCTTTAAAGTATTGAGAAATGCTAAAATTGGTGTTTCAACTAGAAGATTAGAGGAAGAAGGGATTGAAACATTAATCAGACAATACGGTAAAAGTACTGTTAATGACTTTCTAGGAAAAAGGACAGAAGCTGAAGAGATTAATTATAACTTTGATCATGGCCATGAAAGAATATCTGAAAATAAAGCCAACAGATTAAGTGAAGCTAGCGAAAAAATTAATAAAATCAAAGTAGAATATGATGAATCAATTCAAAAAATCAACGCAACAAGAGCCCGTTTCAGAGTAAGCAAGAACAGGTCAAAAAATGTGGTCTTCTACTGTGTCTGTGGTGAAGGAATGGGCCATGCCATTCGAAGCAGCGTTATAATTGAGAGAATTAAGGAAAAATATGACGTATACATATTCACAAGTGATAGGGCATATGATTATTTGAAATCCAAATTTGAGAATGTTTATGAAATTGGAGGATTCAATACTGTTTATATTAACAATAAAGTTAATAACCTTCAAACATTGGCCAATGCAATTAAAAGAAATCCGACAAACATAAAAATAGGCTATGAAAACTTATATAAAAAAGCAAGAGAATTAAGACCCAATGTTATTGTTACTGATTTTGAACTTTATGCAACAATGATTTCCAAATTACTTGACATTCCATTGATTAGTTTAGACAATATCCATATGATTACACAAGCCAAAATTAGTTATCCTCCAAATAAACGGATGGAAATGCTTAAAGCAAAAAGTGTAATTAAGGCATATGTTGTTAAGCCAAAAGTGCACATTTTAACAAGCTTCTTTTACCCGCCGGTCAGGTCTAAAAAGAAGGCTGTGATTTACCCCCCGGTTATTCGTGAGGACATACTTAAATTAAAACCAAAAAACGGCAATCATGTAATCGTATATCAAACAAGTAAAGAAAGCGTTAAACTTGTTCGTAGACTAAAAGCTCTAAAGGATGAGCAATTCATTGTATATGGATTTGATGAAGATAAAATTGATGGCAATTTAACTTATAAGAAGTTTAATGAAGATGAGTTTTATGACGATTTAGCGTCTTCTAAAGCTGTAATTTGTAATGGCGGATTTACATTTATTTCCGAAGCAATTTCACTGAAAAAACCAATCTATTCAGTTCCGGCTATTGGAAACTTTGAACAGACCCTTAATGGATATTATGTAGAACGTTTAGGTTATGGAGAATACCATGAAGTAATGAATGCTCCTAGAGTTAAAAACTTTTTGAGAAAGCTTCCAACATATCAAAAGAGACTTGCAAAAGTTAAAAATAAAAATAATGATGGAATCGTAAAAGAGTTAATTTATAGAATAGAAAAATATTCAATATGATTAAAGATTAGAAAGATCTTTAACCTTAATTGAATCTGAAACTTCTTTTAATAAGTTAATATCATCACCGATAATGATAAAATCAACATCCCCATGATTAGAGACATATTTATAAACAGTTTCATTTTTAACAACTGAAGAATAAATATGCTCATCAGTTGAATTTGAAATAGGTATCGAATTATTTCCAAGCAATACATCTGTTAGATTTTTATTAATAATGATTCCAGAAAGATTACTGGAATATTTACCTGTATTTTGATAAAATTTCATCCCATTGGCTTCGTATTCAACTGTGAAATTAGAACCTTCCGGGACATCGGCATTGAAAAGTGTGAAGTCCTGTGTTTTTAAAGGAATTTTTAAAGAATCCCCACTAACATCACCACCTGGTTGATTTGAGACGATTAAATATCCTCCAACAACGATAAGTAGGACTGCAACAATGAGAACCACTAAACTTGATTTATCCATTATGAAATCCCCAATATAAAAAAAGAAAGATTAATAAAGTAATAGATTCATTAATCCAAGGCAAATTATAAAGTTACACCCATTTCTAATTGTTCAGTTAATTCTTTGTATCTATTACGGATTGTAACTTCAGTAACTCCTGCAATATCCGCCACATCTCTTTGAGTTTTTCTCTCACCGAGCAAAACAGATGCAATATATAATGCGGCTGCAGCTACACCGGTAGGTCCTCTTCCTGAAGTCAATCCTTTTTCCATCGCTTTTTCGATGATTTCAATAGCTTTGGATTGGGCTTCACCTGAAAGTCCAAGTTCTGATGCGAACCTTGGCACATAATCTACAGGAGAAGTTGGCGGCAGTTTAATATTCAATTCACGAGTTAAGAACCTATAAGTTCTTCCAACTTCTTTTTTAGTTACGCGAGAAACTTCTGCAATTTCATCTAAAGTACGCGGTACATTGCAACGTCTGCATGCAGCATATAAAGAAGCAGCAACTACACCTTCAATACTTCTTCCCCTAATTAATTTATTGTCTACTGCACTTCTATAAACAACACTTGCAGCTTCCCGCACGCTTCTTGGAAGCCCGAGTCTTGAAGAATCACGATCAAGCTCACTTAAAGCAAATGCCAAATTCCTTTCAGTAGCTCCGGAAATTCTGATTTTTCTTTGCCATTTCCTTAACCTATACCATTGAGCCCTGTTTCTAGCAGGAATATCACGACCGTAAATATCTTTGTTTCTCCAGTCGATCATTGTACTTAAACCTTTATCATGAATAGTGTAAGTAATTGGAGCCCCAACTCTTGTACGTTTATCTCTTTGTTCATGGTCAAATGCCCTCCATTCAGGACCCATATCTACAAGATTTTCATCAATGACTAACCCGCAACGAGCACATACTACTTCTGCCCTTTCATAGTCACCAATTAATTCTTCTGAACCACATTCAGGACATATTGTTTGTTTTGAATCATCATAAACTCCTCTTTGTCTTTTATCCTTTAAATCATCGATAATTCCGGTTTTAGGAGCTTGTTTTATTTTTTGTGTCATGATTTCATCCTCCTTTTTCTAGGTTTTTTGAATTTTGGTTTGGATACAAATAATTTTTCCCCACAATTTTTTTCTATTTTCCTTCTATTTGCAGATTTAAACAGACGAATAGAAATGTATGGTTTCTTAGTAGGTCCAAAAACATAATTGACCTTCCCTATTCTGTTTTTATTACTGTTAAAAACAATCCCTCCTGGCGAAGGTGTTTTAGTGGACCTTGCTATTAATTTTCCAGAATTTGCAATATGCAAACTGTTTCCTAAAAATTTCATAAAATCAATCTTAAAGTCAAATCTCTATCATTTATATATTTAGAGAAAACTAGTATATAAAGCTATCGATATACTTATATACAAACATTGATTTTTATTTAAATGTTTTTCTATTTGAGTCCGACAATTTCGGCCAATGTTTTTCCATCGGCAATATCATCAATAATCTTAGATTCCTTTTGTTTAACTCCCAAAGCAGCCACCATTGTCTGAGCAAATAATTCATAAGGAATGACAACAATACCGCTCTCATCTGCTATAAGGAAATCACCAGGATTAATTTTAACTCCTTCAACTTCAACACTTTCATTTAAAGTTCCCAAACCTAAAGCAGAACCTGCATTAGGACAGAAATTAGAAGCAAATACCGGATAATCAATATATAAAAGTGCATCTAAATCTCTAGCTGAGCCATAAATCACAGTTGCTTTAATGCCATTATCTTTTGCACAGGTGGATGCAAGTTCGCCCCAAATAGCTTTATCATCCAAGTCAACTTTAAAAAATAATATATCTCCAGGATTTGCAGCATCAATAGCCAGTGCGGAAGTCCCCCAGTCATCACTAGAGGTTTCAGCTGTGAAAATAGATCCGAAAACCTTTTGATTATTAATCGGCCTGATAGATTGAATTGCCCCTGACCTTTTAGAAATGCCATTATATGCATCTGAAACTTGACAAGCGGAAACATTTTCAAGCAAGGACATTAAATTAATATATTCATCATAATTCTTACCATTATATCTTAAATCATCAATTGAAATATTGTCTAAGTTAATTTTATTAATATCCACACGTTTGTTTAAATTTTTATTTTTATTTAAAACATCTTTCGGACTTATTGTCATGACTTCACCACTATACTATACTATATAAAACATGATTAAAATACATTTCATAGATTATATATATTAGTTTAACCAAAATATTATGTAAAGTATTGAATTTAATACTTAAAGATTATTATATACTCATAGAGTTTACAATATATTATTCATTATTATAATTAATTAATTTATTCAATAAAGGGAGAAAATTATTATTAGGAAAATTTAAGGTTTAAACAAAAGTTATAATTTAAAATAACAGAACAATATAAGAAAAATACAGTAAAAACCTAATATTAAAGCTCTCACAAATGTATCAACTCTTTTTTAGTATATATAATGTTAAAAGACCACATTATCGTGTAATTTATGCAAGTTAATCACCTAAAAATAATTTCAATTTTTAGCAATTACATAAATTATCCCGATTAATAAGCTTAGGAGGCTTAAATATGGGAAAAGGTGAAGAATTAACAACAACAAAATATTTAATCCACGCTCAAATTACAGCTAATGGTATTGTTGAAAAGCCAGATGTTGTTGGTGCTGTCTTTGGGCAAACTGAGGGTTTACTTAGTAATGATTTAGATTTAAGAGAACTTCAAAGAACCGGAAGAATCGGAAGAATCCAAGTTAACATCCACTCAAACAGTGGAAGAGCAAAAGGAGAAATTGTGATTCCATCTAGTTTAGATAGAGTTGAAACCGCCATTCTCGCTGCATCACTCGAAACTATCAATAGAGTAGGCCCTTGTGAAGCAGAAATACGCACAACAAAGGTTGAAGATGTAAGGGCTGTTAAAAGAGAACAAGTTGTTAACCGTGCAAAAGAAATTTATAAAAACATGGTTGAAAGTGTTGGCCCAACTAGCATGAGAATGATTGAAGAAGTAAGAGAGGCGATGAGAATTCATGAAATATCCGAATACGGTGAAGATCGTCTACCCGCTGGACCCAGCATCCACACATCAGATGCAATTATTGTTGTGGAAGGTCGCAGCGATGTTTTAAACTTACTTAAATATGGAATCAAAAATACCGTAGCAGTTGAAGGAGTAAGTGTGCCTCATTCAATTGGAGAATTGAGTAAAAAAAGAACAACTACCGCATTTGTTGATGGTGACAGAGGTGGAGAACTTATCTTAAAAGAATTACTCCAAATTGGTAAAGTAGACTATATTACCCGTGCTCCCAGAGGAAAAGAAGTAGAAGATCTCAAAAAAGAAGAAGTGCTAGTTGCACTTAGAGATAAAGTCCCTACCGCACAATTCTTAGCTACAACCAACATTTTAAATGATTCTAATAACAATCACAAAAAAGAAAATAACCGAAATAATAAAAAAAATCATAAATACAACCGCAACGAAAAACAACAACCCCAAGTAAAGGAAGAAGTTGAAATCGAAGATGATGAAGTTAGCTTAATGAAGGATATGCTAAAAGAATTTGAAGGAACTGGTTGCGGAGCTATTTTGGATGAAGCATTAAATATGACCAAAGAGGTTGAAGTAGAAAATATTTACGACGAAATTAGAAATATTGAAGAAACCGCAGATACAGTTATATTTGACGGTGTAATTTCACAAAGACTTGTTGATGTAGCATCTGAAAAAGGAATTAAAAAATTAGTTGCTTTTAAATCAATGAACATAGTTAAAAAACCACTTGATGTTAAACTTATAACTATTGATTAAATGGAGAATGAAAATGAATATAGACATAGATAACTACTACAGCACTAGGAAAGATGCATTTGAAAGAATCCATGATGCTAGCACAATTACTAAAATACTCATGTCCTTAATGATGGCATGTTTTACAGGCATTATGGCTCAAATCATTATTCCTCTTCCATGGACCCCTGTTCCAATTACTGGTCAAACATTCGCTGTACTTTGCTCTGGTTTGATATTGGGTAAGAGATATGGATGTTTAAGCCAAGTATTCTATTTAATTTTAGGTATTGCATTTATTCCATGGTTTGGAGGAATGGCTGGAGGACTTGAAGTGGCTTTAGGTTCCACTGGCGGATTCTTTATAGGATTTATAATTGCAGCTTACTTTGTTGGATCAATTACTGAAAAATATGCAAAAGCACGTAATTTTACAAAAATGGCCATTACAATTGGAATTGCAAACTTTGTATTAATTTACATTCCAGGTTTAACAGGTCTTGCATTATCACTTTCCTCACAAGGAATGGCCTTTGGATTCATGGATCTTTTAATGATGGGTCTCATTCCATTTATTGCAGGAGATATTGTAAAAATATTAGCTGCTGCTAGTGTATCTAAAGTATTTTTACCAAAAGACTAAAAAAAGGTTTAAAACCTTTTTCTTTTTTTTATTTTTGATTTAAATGAAATTAACTTTAAGAGGACATCACCTATTATGTCTTAAAGGTTTTCAAGGTTATGGCTATGATGAAAACTTTGTAAAGAATATGATTGAAGTTAATTCTAAAAGAAAGTTAAGCACTACAACTGTTTCGCTTACAAATAAAGCAGATGATTTATGTTCCCATTGTCCGAATTTAAAAGAGGACATATGTGAAAATAAAGTGCAAAATGAAACAATTATCAAGATGGATGAAGAAGTGTTAAAAAAAATTAGCAGAACAGAATATAATTCCGTAGAATTATTTAAAAAAGTAGATGAAATATATAACACAAAAGAAAGCGTTTCTAAAATCTGTTTTAATTGCATGTGGCATGAAAAATGCTTATTTTATCAAAAATTATCAGATAAGCATTCCTAGAAACTTAAGGTTTTTCTTCTTTTTCATTCTATTTTTTGCTTGTTTTAATTGATTCCGCCTTCCTTAAACATACGGCAAATATCCAGATTTCCAATATAAAGATTATATTGTTCGTGATTTGACGGAGGCATAGTTTATCTGCCAATCAAATAACCGATAGATTTAAATAGTACCTAATAAATACATATTAAATGTTGTATACAGTACAATATTAATAGTCCCGTAGGGTAGTGGTAATCCTTCTAGGCTTTGGACCCGGAGACGGCGGTTCGACTCCGCTCGGGACTACTAAAAACTTTTTTTATGGATATTTTTATGGAAAAGCTATTACTTATTGGAATTGATACAAGAAGCATGCTTAAAAGTGCATTAAAATTAGATTATGATATCTACTCAACTAGCTATTTTTCAACTTCAGATACACCAAAAACCAAAAACCAAAAAATTATTTTAAAAGAAAATGATGGTGAAAGCTGTGGAATTTTTGAAGATAACTTTAATGGCAAAAGTATTATAGAGTTATCAAAGGATTACATTGACGAAGTTGACTATATCATACCAATTTCAGGCGTATCTCCAGCTGATTTTAAAAAAAGAGATCAGAAAAAGATTCTGGGAACTAAAGATGTTGAAAATATTGAAAATAAATACAAGTTTTACAATACCATTAAAAATGAATTTTCGACTCCGCTGACTTTTAATATAAATGATATAGATGAAGCTTTTGAAATAAATAAAAATTACCCAGATATTCAATTTATTTTAAAACCCATTCAAGGAAATGGAGGGTATGATATAAATCTTTTAAATAACAGCAAGGATATCGAATTTAATTGGACTAAATTCATCATGCAGGAATATGTTTCTGGAGTGAATTTAAGTTCATCAGTTTTATCTACAAAACACGATTCAAAAACAATTACAAATACCAGATTGCTTACAATGAATGATTTTAAAAACAATTATGATTTTAGATACATAGGAAATATCTTACCTTTAAGTGAAAAGTCAATAATGAGAGAAATTAAAAATTTTGAAAAACTAAATGAAGAAATGGAAGATACCTCAGAAAATATTGCTAAAAAATTTAACTTAATTGGATCAAATGGCATAGATTATATCCTTAATAAAAATGGATTGCATGTTATTGAAGTAAATCCGAGACTTCAAGGCACCTTTGAATGTGTTGAAAAAGCATTTGGAATAAATATGCTTGAAGCACATATTAAAGCATGTAAAGGTGAAATTATTGAAATTCCAAAAGCTAAATATTATGCTTATAAAAAGATAATTTACAGCAAAACCAGAATGAAATACCACACCCTTGATTTAGACAACATTTATGACTTGCCCCATGTAGGTTCAATCACAGAAAAAGATGAACCATTGCTTACAATAATTGACAAAAATATTGATTTTGAAAAGTTATATAAAAAAGTAGAATTAACAAGTAAAATAGTCAATGAAGCATCTATAAAATACCAACTAGATAAAGAATAAACAATATTACACCAATTGTTATTAAAAAAGTAGTTGCAACCATTGCATAAGTAATCCACATGAATAATTTAGCTTTATTATCTGGGTCATTCATAAATTGGTCAATTGGATTTCTTTTCATTTATAAAACCTTTATCGGTTTTTATACTATTTTTAATATAAAATTAATTATTGAATACTTAAAAAATATTAATAGAGGTTTTAAATCTCTATCTTTTAACTTTTACTAATCCTGTGATGGTGTCTTTTACATAGGTTACTTTCACTGTATATTTTTTACCTATTTTGAGTTTTTTAATAACATTCTTTTTAATGATAATTTTAGCTATTCCTTTAGCATTGGTTTTGGTGGTGTAAGTTTTACCTTTAAATTTGAATGTTATTTTTTTGTTTTTAAGTGGTTTTTTGTTGGATTGTTTTAATGTTGTTTTTAGTGTTAGTTTTTTAGCAGATTTTTTGACATTAGTTATTTTTGCTGTTTTTAGTATTTGCTTTACAGTTATTTTATTTTTTACGCTTTGACTTTTATATGTTGCAGTTATTTGGTATGTTTTAGGAGTTAATACTATTTTTAAACTTGCGCAACCGTTTTTGTCGGTTTTGATGTTGTAAGTTTTTTTGTTAACTGTAAATTTAACAATATTCCCTGCTCCTACGGATTTACCATTATCGCCCACGATGTGAACTTTATAGATAAATCCAGATAAATAATCGCCAATCATATCTTTATTACCACTTATTCTAGAAACAATTTTTAAAGTAGTAGTTTGGGTTTCAAGGTTAGTGGGATTTGTAATTAATACATTATATGTTCCAATTGCTAATTTTTTGTTTAATTTAACAACTCCATTTGCATCAGTCCTAATTTCGTAGGGGTTACTTCCGATTTTGAGTTTTATAAGTGTATTGGCTAATGGTGTTCCATCAACATTTAATAAAGTTGCTTGATAATCAAGTCCACTATTATATCCTCTAATCATAGTAAATGCTTGGATTGTGGATTTAATTATTATGTTAGTGTTAATTTTTTTGTTATTAACTAAAATTGTTGCAGAATATTTTCCAACATTTAAGTCAAGATTTATAGTTGCAATGCCATCATTGTTGGTGATTTCAGTATAAGTGATGCCATTAAGTTTTATTTGGACAATTTGACTAGCAATTACATTTCCTTCACTATCTGTTATAATGATTTGTAGTTTTTCAGAACCTTTGTAGTATTTTTCAACATCAGGAGCTGAAATATTAATTTCCAGTACTTTTATAGTTACTGTTGTATTTTTAGCTAAGTATTTTTCATCTCCAGAATAGATGACTTTAGCGATGTAATTCCCTTGTGTTAAATTAGGAATAATTGCAATAGCTTTATTATCTTGTATTTCTGTTGCATATGTTTTATTATTTAAAACAACATTTATCTCGTTGTCAGTAGGTATTATATTTCTACTGTTATATTATTTCCAACCATCACTGCTTTTGAAATTGCTGTATTATTTGATTCATTTTATTTACATTTAGTGTAGATGAATTTATTACTTTATCATGTAATTCAGTAGCGTTTATACTGTAATTTAGTGTATATGTTCCACATTTTAGTAGATTAATGTTGAAAGTTGCTATTCCATTATTGGTTTTAACTGTATATTCTTTATCATTGATTTTTAAAGTGATTGTTTCGTTATCTTCGGGTAAATTGTCGAATAAAACATTCACAGTATTTGTGGTATTTTCATAATCTAATTCTATATCATTATCATTTATAGTAACATTATGGGTTATATTACTTGTTTAATTAACTGTTTGGTTATCTATTTTAGCTTCAATGTAATAACTGGTTGCATTTTTCACTACATTAATTGGATTAATGATATTATTTATGATATTTCCATCATCAAATTCTAATGTAGCATTTATGCTAGACATTATAAATGGTCTGGGATATAAATGTCCAGTATAATCTGTTATATTTTCACCATCAGTAACTTTAAAAGCTAAAGTAATGTCCTTTGATAAACCTTCATTGTTACTTTGATTTATTGTTAGTATTAACCAAGTTTCTGGATTTGTATCAACATTAGCTACTTTATAAGTAGGTTTAGAATTACTTCCCCACCAATTATTATTTAAGTAAACATTAGAGTTATCATATATATCAGTTGATATTGTTCCATCTGCAAAGTATGAGTTTATTACAGTTAGATTATAATGATTTGTTGACATTATTAGGTTAGATACATTTTTAATAAATGATGAATTAATTATTAGATTTTCCTTTTGATTATTTAGGAGGTTATACAAATTTAAGAAATTTGAATTGTAAATTTTAATATTTGAAGATACATACCAACTTATAGCGGCATTACTTGTAGTATACAGGTTGGGTCCAGTATATTTGGCATCGTGACCATCTATTGTTGTATTTATTAGGGTTATAATTCCAATTGTTCCAATACTTATAGTAAATGCTGGATTATCAGCATATGTATCTCCTGGGCTAATTAGTTCTAAAGGAGTTTTTCCTGTTCTAAATATTTTTGAATTAATAATACTAATATTGCCAAGACCTCCAATTACAAGGGTGTTTCCGGTCCAACCATTTGTACGCATGGAATCTTGAATATTTGAATTGTAGATATTTAAAATACCATTATTATACATATCAGAACAATATTTTGCATGGTTTGCAATAAATGAGGAATTGTCAATGATTGTTATACCTGTATTATATATGGATCCTCCATAACTTGAATCACCATTATTATAAAAAATAGAATTAACAATGTTTAATGTACCTTCATTATTAATTGCACCACCATTGAATCCACGATTTTTAGCAAATTTAACGCTGTCAATAAATACATTAGCACCTTTTTCAATAACAACAGCAGATTTTTGACTATTCATAGTTTTATAATTATAATTAATTTCATTAATGGTCATATTTATTAATTTTAAAAATCCGTTTCCAGCATGTAATACTGTTATAAACCAGTTGTTTTTAGTATTGTTTCCTGTGATAATTGTTTTATCAATTCCTTCACCAATAATTGTGATATTTAAAGAATCATAAATTGTAATATTATTATTGAATTTACCAGTATAATTACCTTCTAATACTTTGATAAAAATTACTTTAGATTGTTTGCAACCTTTGTCTAATGCATTTTCAATGGTTTTGTAAGGATTTTCGTATGAGCCATTTCCATTCTCATCATTTCCTCTACTATCAGAAACATATAAAGTAATATTTTCTTTTAATGTATTAAGAATTACATTAACAACAGCATTGTTATAAATAGTATTATTTGTTCCATAGCTGTATGTACCACTTAAAGTATAATTGCCGTCTTTTATAAATCCTAAATAATTCAATTTAGCTACACCATTAATAACTTCTGTAACTCCCATATATGAACCATTTAAATTAAATGCAATCATTCCTCCACCAATAATAGCTCCACTAACATGACTGATGTTTGCAGTCACAGTATCTTGTAAGTCATGTGTAATCAAGCTATTAAAAGTTACTGTAATGTTGTCTATTTGTCCATTTTCGTATCCATTATCTGCCTTTTCAATAAATATGTCTTTACCATTATTTGCACTATTATTTTCAAAAAATACATTTTCAAGAATACATTTTGGAAATTGATTATGTTTGTAATGAGATAAGATAAGAATAGCTCCACCATTATTTAAAGCAGTATTATTAATAAATTTAGCACCTTTAATTTGCCCTGCTTTAATAACTAAACCTGATCCATCGATTTTTGCATAATTATTTTTAAAAGTAATATTTTCAATTATTATTTCAACATCATTTCCACTAAAATCATAATATGCGATGTAACTTGATACATTATTTCCTATGAAAGTTTCGTTTACAGAGGTTAGGTTATTAGCATAACTTTGAAAAATATACTTTCCATTTTCATCAATAACAGCATTATTAATGTAATTGTTATTTCTTAATATGCTATTTCCAGATATACGAACAATAGAAGAACCATATCGTCCGTTAACAGTATTGTTGATTATAGTAGTGTTTTCAATATATATTATATTATTTTTAAGAGAACCTATCTGTAAAAAGCAATTATTTTTAGTATTATTACAATTCTTAAATTCAGAATTATAAATTTCTGCATTGTATATGTATATTTCACCACTATTAGTGTAAGTTAGATTATTAAAAATTATTTTAGATGTATCACTATATCCTCCATTTAAGGAATCAACATGTTCAATAATAGAATCATAGATTTTTAAAATATAAGCAGTAATGACATTTCTACTTGTATTTTTTAGAGTCATGTTTGTTAAAGTCACATCTAGATATTCACCAAAATTAAAAATGTTTTTTGTGTTTTCTGCATCAATTATGGTATTTCTATAAGATTCACCAAAAATAGTTAATTTACCAACATTGGAGTAAGATAAATCTTTATTGTCACTTCCAGTATAAATTCCATCTTTCATGTGAATAGTTAAATCTATTGTATTTTCAAATCCATAATTTAATGCATATTTAAG
The DNA here is from genome assembly GCF_963082475.1 of Methanobrevibacter sp. V14. Lineage (NCBI taxonomy): Archaea > Methanobacteriati > Methanobacteriota > Methanobacteria > Methanobacteriales > Methanobacteriaceae > Methanobrevibacter > Methanobrevibacter sp. V14. The sequence goes on along the minus strand of NZ_CAUJAM010000002.1, from coordinate 41,197 downwards.
TGTTTTAAATGGATTATTTTCACTTCCATTACCAGTTGTATCGTTACCTTCATTTGATACCCATAATTCTAGGGGGTCATGATCAAAATCAACATGTAGTGTTGCATTTTTTACATTAACTTCATATGGATTTTCAGAATAGTAATAAGTTCCATTAAGTGTGTAATCACCATTATTTAATAATTTAATCACGATTATTGAAGCAATACCATTATTGGATTTACTGGATTTTATTTCTTCACCATTAATAAAGAAATGAACTTCCCCATAAGTACTTACACTATTGTTTAAATCATCTGTTACTTCACAATATAATTTAAATTCAGTTCCATTAATTGTTGCATTTTTAAATTTGAGATATGCATTAAATTCAGTTAGAGAGTATATTAAAGCTTTTGTAGAAGTACAGTTTATAAATTGATTATTTTTAAGGTAGGTATTTGAAATATAAATTATACCTCCATTGCTATTTCCAGTATAATTACAATTAATAAATGTATTATTAATTACTTCAGATTTACAATTTCCATATTTTAATTCAAATGTTCCAGAATCATATAATCCGGTTATATTTCTAAATTTATTTCCAATAATATTTGCATTTGAATATTGGATTGAAAAGAAGGTAAACTATATGAATATGCGGTCGTTGAATTTATAAATGTAGAATTGATAATGTCTATTGTTATTGATTCACTACCTGTACAATAAAAATCTGCACAGCCTTCAAGTCCATAATTATTTTTAAATATAGAATTTGTAATTTTCATATCTTCTGTATCTTCTGCATAAATTGCTGCACGAATAGTAGCATAATTACTATCAAAAATACAATTATCTATGGTTAAATTTCCAGAAGTAGTTATGGCTGAACCAATTTCAGATTTTCCATGTGTAAATGTAATATTTATTAAAGTTACAATAGAATCAGCACTAATTGATGTAAAAATGGCTGATTCATCATTTCCATCGAGTATAGTTTGACCATTACCTGCACCAATAATAGTTAAACTACCATTATAATTTTTATGAGCTAAATTAATACTTAAATCAGTATTATTTTCACCACTATATCTTCCAGCACTTAAATATACAACAGCATTATCAGAAGCATTTACACTGGATATGGCCTTATTTAATGTGGCATATGGGCTATTTTGACCACCTGATCCTGAATCATCTCCAGTATAATTTACATAAATTGTTTTATTATAACTTGCTGAAGCAAGAATATTATCATTAAAAGAGTCGGCACTAACTATTTCCTCATAACTGTCTGAAGAAATATATTTTTCAGTGTTATTTGAATTATCATATGCATTAACTGCATTTAATGATAAAATAGCCAATAAAACAATACTAACTAATATTATGTTATTTATTTTCAAAATTTTAATCACCTTTTCATTTAATTAATTAAAAAATATATTCAATTTAACTTGAATATATATTAATATATTATTGAAGGTATATTTAAAAGTTATTAACGATTGTATGATTTTTATTAACATTGATTATTTTTAATAGGATATTGAATAATTATATTTTAAGTGATAACAGTAGGAAATTAGTGAAATGGAAGAAGAATTTCAACTTATGTCTATTGCATCCGTAATAGTTGATGGTGCGTTTAATTTCTTTAAAATTGAACGAAAAATTTCAAATGTGTGAAAACCACCTTTTGACCTTTAAAACTAATTTTTTATGGAGATTATTAAAAATAACAAGTAGTGTGAAGTTGGATTTATAATGCAAAATACAATCTTTTGTATAAATTTAATATTCACATTCAACATCAGATAAAGAAAAAGTAGACATTTTGTTTCATTGGTGGCATTTTACTGGATTATTCAGGTCAAGTGTTGCTTGCTTTGAATGATCATGATGCTCGACTAAATGAAAACTAAAATATAATGGACAAAAATATCCAAAATTTGAGTTAATGTGCGGACAAATATTTCACTGGTTCAAACATTGGCCTTGCTGGAATTTGTAAAGTTAAATGGATTTTCTTCATAGTATTATAGATATGAGTAAATATTCCATGAAACAGTGTAATATTCGCAGGAATTATTCAGAGGAACTTTTAAATCATTGATTAGTCCCATTTCATTATAACTTGAGTCAATATGGTATGTAGTTTTGTTTAAATTAGTATCATGTTCTGAACTTATAATGTTTTTGCTAATATTTCCTAAATCGATTTCTTCACTTGGATTAACAACTTCAACAGTATAATAGTCAGCTTCTGCACCAGCAAAAGCAACAGTAAATCTTAATACTATAAATGCAATCAATACAATGTAAATAAAAATTCGATTAAATAAAAATCTATTTCTACCAAATCCACGATTTCTATAACTAGGTTGATTCAGTTCATTTTTTTTTAATAGTTGTTCATCCTTTAAATAAGTGCCTGCAATGTGATTTAAGTAATAGCCATTTCTGTAAATTAGATATAATCCAAATATTCCAACATATGATGGGGTTGCAAACATTCCTCCATCAATGATTCCGATAAGTAGGCAACTTGAAAAGAAAGCTATTAAGAAGTTCGTAAGCCATGGACGTTTTTGGATGGATAATACGATTGCTGCAAATAATGCCGGAATGAATAAAACTACTAAAAATGAAAAACTTGGAACATAAGTATATAGGCCTGCTCCTGTGTTAATGTCACTTTGGATAAATTGTCCCATTATTTGAGTTAAAGCTTCCCCTAAAATAGACTTTAATAAGTGGGTATGCAAAATGCTTGTAGAGCTCATGCCGTTAGTCATAGAGCAAAATATGGTGTTAAGTCCAATTCCCATTTGTAACCTGAAAATTATTTCTAGTAAAATGCCCAAAATTAATAAAATAGAACCAATTATCATTGATAATTTCAAATACTTTCTTGTATCGATGTCTTTTTTGATAATCTGGGATAAAATTAAAAATAATCCTAAAAATCCAAAGAAAATGATGTCTTTTCCTTTAGAAGATCCCATTAAAAATAAATAGGTTATTGGCCGTATAATTGGGTTTAGCATATCACTTAGAAAAATTATGCCTCCCAGAATTAGGAATGCTATTCCGATTAAAATAGTTTTATTAACTTTCATTAACAATACTTTAATTATTAATACTTTAAATAAGTGATGTTATGTTTACGGTAGGATATTTTATAGGACTAATCCTAATTGGCATATTTGTAGGGTTTGCATCAGGTCTTCTAGGTGTTGGTGGGGGATTTATAATGGTTCCTCTACAATATTTTTTATTACAGTCCATTGGGGTTGAATCTGATTTGGCAATGTTGATTTCTCTTGGAACTAGTTTAGCTATAATCATACCTACCTCTTTAAGTGGAGCATACAGACATGCTAAAACAATGGATGGTATTGTACTTCCAGGTGTACGCTTAGGCATTTTTGGAATTGCCGGAGGAGTTATTGGAGGTATGGTCGCTTCAATTTTGTCATCTAATATATTGAAGATAATATTTGGCTGTTTATTGTTATTTGTTGCTGTTAATAATTTAATTAACTTCAATAAGGAAAGAGTAGAAGCTAAAATTCCATTCAATCTCATATCTACTTGCATAATAGGTTTATTAGTTGGATTTACATCTGGATTGTTAGGCGTTGGTGGAGGAGTATTCATAATACCTGTCTTGACCGTATTATTAGGTTTTTCAATGATAGAAGCAGTAGGAACTTCTTCTATTTTCATTAGTTTAACTGCTATTGGAGGTTTCTTATCATATATCGTTTCTGGCTGGGGAGTTTCAACATTTCCATACTCAATAGGTTATGTAAGCATTATTAATTTCACATTAATAACATGCTTTTCAGTACCGTTAGCTTCATTAGGCGCTAAATATGCTCATAAGATTCCTCAAAAAAAGTTAAAAATAATATTTTCCATTCTAGTATTGTATATGGGGTTAAAAATGTTGGGAATATTGTCGTAGGTGATTAAAGTGAGAAATGATAGGAAAGTTGGCGAAAACTTTGATGAAAAGATGGCGGGGGATATTTTTGATAAATTAAAAAATGCTGAAGGTAAAATAAAACCTAAAAGAAAAGGTCGATTTGACAATATCACTAATTTAATGCAGGAAGCAAAAAGTTTAGAAAAAGAAAATAAATGTGATGGGGCCATTAAGTTGTATAATGAAGTTATTTATATTTTGCCGGATTCAACAAAAGCATATGAAGCACTAGCTAATATATATAAAAAACAAGGCAACATCAAGGCCGAAAAAGATATTTTGCAAAAAGCTATAGCTAACTGTAGTAAAACAGACCAATTTGAAAATAGGTTAAATGATATTCAATAAAAAAATAAGATGAAATAAATAACAAACATGACTATTGAGAAATATATGATAAATCTTCCATGTTTCTGATATAATGCGCTTTCTTTTTTAAAGAATACAAGTATTGCTCCATATATTAATCCGATTATTGGACTTAATGCTCCAATAACGTAACCAATTATGGGGATTATGATATTTCCATCAGCTTCCATTTTTATTCGCCTCCTTTTTTAATTATTGCACGTTCAGCAGATTGTCCAAAGAAATGATATCCAGAACCTGCTTCTGAAATAACGTCTAATAATTCATCAGCATTGGTTACTACAATTCCACCAGTCATTGTAACTCCTTTTTCGAAAAGTACATCAGGAATCATACTTGCAGTAGGGCCTGTAACTAAAATCTCAGCATCATCTCTAGCCATTTCAAGCAAATCTGATAGGGTGTCATTTAAAACAGTGACTCCAGTGATTACAAGCAAATCTGCATCCGGAACATATTTGTGGGCATCTTCAGAGGGGGCGTAATATTGCAATTCATGTTTTTTTAAAGTATTAGGATCTTGCTCTAAAATTGTAAAATCACGATTATTGGCTATTAATTTTTTAAGCATTGGGATTAGTGATCCTACAACAACTGTTTTATCGTATTTGTTGACATCAATCTCATCAAAAGCATCACGATTCATGATTGGTTTATTTTCTGCATCATATTTTTCCCAAATTAGATTGCTCAATGCATTAAGCGCTGCAATACCTAATGTTCTTCTAAGCACATTGTCGCAGAATATGTCATCTAGATATTGTTTAACAGGAATGTCGGATAATTTTCCAGAAAATGGCATCACTGCAGCAGAACTGGGGCAGCAGACAGCTTCAGGTATTTCTTTAACTGGAGTAAAACATAATCCTCCGTGATCGGTAGATAATTTAACTCCTGAGAAAAAAAGTCCAAATACTGCTCTTTCAACGACAATATTGTTTATATCATCACCAATTTTATTTAATACTATTTCTACAGTATCTTTTAATAGTTTATCCATATTATCACCAATTTATATTGATTTTTGAGTTACTAATATATTGGATTACGGAACTTAAAAATATTGTTTTTTTATTCAGTGACAGTTGTTTAAATGATTTTTATTCTTTTAAAATTGATGGTGTTTTACTGGATTAATATTCCCATTCCCATTGCAGTAATTTGGATATGGTTTCCATTTTTTCCAATTAAAGAATAGTTTATTGTTAAATCTATAATGCCATTTCCATTGTTTTTCTTAATTTGTTTTGCAAGTTCGACTAAGCTTTCGTCTTTTCCTTGTTTAATATTTAAAATAAATTCTTTGGCGTTCTTATCAGGGTCTGCATGTATTATGTTTATGTCTCTTTCTATGAATATGTCGCTTTGATAGATTCCTATAATCTCATATTTCTCATTTTTTAAATCCGTGGTTGTATAAAAAGAGAATTCTAGGTTATTTAATGTTTCATTACTTTTAATTTCATCAAATGTTGGAATTTCCTCGTCTAACGTACGTTTTCCTTTCTTTTGAGGTAATTTTCTATACCTCACACGATTGTCATAATGTTTAGCAATTTTTTTGTAAGTTTTATGGAAACTAGAAGCTATTATTCCGACTAAAATCAAAATAATAAAATTGGTCAATGTCGGAAATGCTGCTTGTAAAATTACAAGAAGCGATCCTGCCGTTATAAGGTTAAAACCAAGTGTTGGGTTTTTTAGGATAAAACTATAATAAGTTACATATATAAATAGGATAAATGCACTTATTGCACCGATATTTTCACCAATCAATCGATTTGCAAGTATTGTTTCCACATAACCTGCAATTAAAGGTGCAAAAATCAATCCCAGATTCCATCCAAAAATAGCTATATTGAAATATAAAAAAATTCCGTAAACTAAAAGGCCTGAGGCGGTACCTAGTGCAATGCAGATAAGCATGTCTAGTTTTTGACGGTCAATAATCTTTTGGTTTTTCAATCTCATGTTATTCAAATTTCACTGCAGTACCATAGGAGGTTACAAGTATTGTATTTCCCATTGTCCCTCCAAGGTTGTCGTAAGAAATTTTAAGTCCAATGATTGCATTAGCATCCAGTGCTTCCGCCTTTTCTATCATACTGTTAAAAGCAATATCACGTGCCTTTTCAATTTCTTCTTCGTATTTGGAGGTTCTCCCACCTACAACATCACGGACTCCAGAAAATAAATCTTTATAAATATTAGAACCAATCAGCGCCTCACCAGTAACCAATCCTCTATATTCAACAATTTTTTTATTTTCTAGAGTATTTGAAGATGTTAAAATCATTCATATCACTTATTTTAGGAAGGTCATTACTGCCCAAATGACTAAAAATATTGCAATAACTATGTATAGAATTATTTGTGATCTTTTTCTCTGTTTCAATCTTGCATCCCAGACTTTTTGACAATCTGGTGAGCATACAAGTTCATTTAAAGGTATTGGTGTTCCACAAATTGGACAATGTTTATGAGGGTCTACTGCCATTTTATCATCTCCTTATATTTTAAAAAATTCTTTAGTATTTTTATTAACTTGATTTGCAAGTTCTTCTGCATCCATCCCCATGCAAAGAGCAATTGTTTCGAGGATATGAGGTAAATATTTCGGTTCATTCCTGTTCTTTTTAGGTTTTACATTAAAGTTTTTCGGTATCAAAAAGGGTGCATCTGTTTCAATCATTAATTTTTCAGGCGGGATAATGCTTACTGCTTCCTGTAAATTTCTACCTCTTTTCATATCACATATCCATCCAGTCACGCCAATGAAACATCCCAAATCAACATAATTTTGAGCTTCCTCTTGGTTTCCGGTAAAACAATGAACAACTGATTTTTCAATAACATTGTCATGTCTTTTTAAGATATTGTATAAGTCTTTGTGAGCTTCTCTTTCATGTAAAAATAAAGGCATATTGCTTCTCTCAGCAAGTTCTACTTGAGCTTCAAACCATTTTCTCTGCAAGTCTTGTGGTGAAAAGTTTCTATTGTAATCAAGTCCACATTCTCCTATAGCTACAACACAATCATTTTTAGCTATTTTTTCAAGTTCAAACATACTATGTCCGTTACATGTTTTAGCATCATGAGGATGAACGCCAGATGTTGAAAATAGAGTTCCAAAATATTTGGAAGCATATTCTGCTGCCAACTGGCTTGAATTAACATTGGTTCCAGTAATAATAAACTGTTTGACACCAACTTTTTTAGCTTCTTCAATAATTTCAACACGGTCTTTTCTAAAAGAGGAATGCATCAAATTCAGACCGATATCAATAAGATTATCCACTTTTTTCACCTATTTGTTGATAATTTTAGTTCCTACATTTTCCCCATTAACCGCTTTGATTAAGTTTTCAGGTTTAAATCCGTTAGCAATAACTGTTTCCAAATCTGATCTTTTAATCATTTGAACAGCGGTGTTGTCGAAAAATTCATAGGTTCCGGCTTTCATGTCTTTGCCACTTAAAAATTTAAGTAAATCAGTTGCTGTAATTTCCGGAACAAGTTCAGCGTCATCAAATTTATTAGGGTCTTTTGTATACATTCCATCAACAGAGGTTAAGTTAATAAGTTTATCTGCCTGAACATATTCAGCTAAAATTGCAGAAACTGCATCAGTACTGTGTGCAGGTTCAGTTCCACCCATTACAACGATTTTTCCACTAGCTGAAAATTCCAAAGCTTGATGGAAATTATGTGGAACTCTTTGATAAGCTGCATCGCCAAGTGCTAAAAGCATTAATTTAGCGTTGATTCTTGTAATTTCAATTCCAATATCATCACATTGTGCTTCGCCAGCACCTAAATCACGAACAATATTAATGTATTCTCTTGCAGGTTTTCCACCACCTACAACAACATATAATTCGTGTTGTTTGGATAAGTCCTTCAAAATATCACTGTATTCTTGGAATTTTTTATTATCATATTCTTTAAGTAAAATTGATCCTCCAATTGCAATAACAATTTTCATATATTCACCTTATAGTAATTATATCTTTACAATATTATTTAAATTTTAATCAATATATTAAATAAAGGTGGATATTATGAGTTTAGATGACCAAATGTATATCAGGAAATCATGCCGTAATTATTTAGATGATGAAATTGACATTGAGGTTATACATGAATTTATAAAAAATGTTAAACCATTAAATGAGAACATTGATTATGATTATGAAGTTTTAACTCCAGATAAGCTTAATATAGATACTCGTTGGCAGGCTCCTTATTATTTAGCATTATTTAGTGAAAAAAGGATAATTATTTGGAAAACATCGGTTTTATATTCCAACAGCTAGCTCTTTTCCTTCAAAGTAGGGGTATTGGAAATTGTTGGGCGGGCATGACCTCATTAAAGGAGAAGAATCCTAATTTCGTAATTGCTATTTCATTTGGAAAATCAGATAAAATGACTCGTGAATTATCTAATTTCAAACGTAAAAAATTATCTGAAATTTCCGATGTCAGTGATGAAAGATTAATTCCCGCTCAACTTGCACCATCAGCTATTAACTCACAGCCATGGTATTTTAAACACACCAATGAAGGATTTGATGTTTATCAGGCAAAACAAAATTTATTGAAACGTCGAGTGCTAAAAAAATGGAATCCTATTGGAATTGGCATAGCATTGGCTCATATGTATATGGCTAATTCAGATTCATTTGAATTTTTCAAAAAAAGTGATTTTGAGGAAATTAAAGGTTATACTTACTCTGGAAGTATAAAAATTTAGCCGAATAAGTCGGAGTGATTAATTGCTTCTCATTTTCTCAGAACCGTTCATGTAGTTTTCAGACAAGTCGGCTCAAGCATATTAGTTATCTGAAGAGATGGCATATAAACCGGTGTGATGTTAGGATTTAAACTATCATGCAACCCCAGTGATACAGATTAAGTGAGAATAATCCGTATAGCAATGTTAACAACATATTGATAGTTTCGCTGACATAAAACTCTCAAAGTATGGGTTCATATAATAAAATTTAAAAGATAATTGCTTGTCGCACAAAAAAGAAAAGATTAGAGGATTATGCATCCTCCTCTGTTAATCCTTTGTATAATAATCCTGCAATAACTGCACCAATTACTGGAGCTAAAATAAATACCCAAACTTGCTGGAGAGCTTGTCCTCCAAGGAATAATGCCGGTGCTAAACTACGTGCCGGGTTAACAGATGTTCCAGTTAATGGAATCCCCATGATATGTACCAATGTAAGGGTTAAACCAATAACAAGGCCTGCAACAATTCCATTTTCTGTTTTTTTAGTAACTCCTAGAACTGTGAATACAAATACGAAGGTTAAAATAATTTCAACGAGTATAGCTCCAACCACATCAAGTCCAACACTTGATGCTGATCCAAATCCGTTTTGGCCAAGACCGGTTAGGGAATATCCTCCAAGACTTGGTGCTGAGTTAATAATGACTGCTAAAATAGCAATACCAATTATTGCACCAATACATTGGAATACAATATACATTATCAAGTCTTTAGCATCCATTCTACCGTCAATCCACATTCCAATTGAAACTGCTGGATTGATGTGACATCCTGAAATGTCTCCAATAACATAAGCCATAGCTACAATGGATAATCCAAATGCCATTGCAATTCCGAAGTTACCTAAAACTTGGCCTGCTATGGCCGCACTTCCACAACCAAATAGAACAAGAACCATTGTTCCAATTAATTCTGCTATATATCTTTTCATAATTTTTCCTCATTGTAATATATATTTTTTTACTTAGATTCTTCGCATCCTTTTGAATATTAAGTATGCTAGGAATAATACGAATAATACTAATATGAATGGGAATATGTGTAGTAATATGGAATCATTTACCTTATCGAATTTATATTCGCTTTCAAAGCCCATATGTTTGGCATCGGTATGATTTTGAGTGATTTTTGCAAAGTTATATAATAAATCATAATAGCTAATATGAGCTCCTTCGTATTCAATTGAATCTGGTGCTCTTCCATTTGTATCCATATATTCTCTAACTATTCCTCCCATCTTGAAATAATCATAAATAGAATACGTGTCTTTTGTTAAAAATGAAATTCCTAATGGATTTTCTGGTCCGTCATAGGTTTTTGGAATATCCAGTCCATTTCCATTTAAATAAGAGCTGGTTTGATACAATAGTTGGGCTGAGGTATAATTGCCATAAGGGCCTGTCATTTCAGTATCATTGCTATTTATTAATTCTTTACTTGCATTAGCCATTATTGCCGGTTTTATGATATTCCGGCTGATTAATTGATCACTTAAAATTTTAGTATCGTTTTCATGTGTATTTACGATATTTACAATTTCCTGAGCAATTTGCTTATTCATTTTTTCGTCATATCTATCTAAATAACCATCGCGAGCATTATCTGGGAATTCTTTTGTTGGTTGAACATAATAAATTCCGGCATTTTTAAGAAATGTTCCAGGATCATGCATTCCTGCAAGTGTCACGTTTGAGTAATTGTCATCCCATGCTCTTCTTAAGAAGTTTGTATTGTTGTCTAAATCATAACTTCCTGTATTGACAAAGATTATTTGTTTATCTGAATTTGTAGTTGCTGTAGCTAATTGCAGATAGTTTCCAGCGTCTGATGCAGCCAGACAGATGCTTACATCACTAGTCACCTCTATTGCTCTCCATCCTTCTCCGGGAGCAGGTGCTTCATTATCAACAATTACTTGAAGTTTTCCATTACTTATCTCTTCTATATAGTTTTTTATAGAATTTAACATTTGTATGTCAGTATCATGGTCAATAATATTGTCTGATGTTATAAAAATAGTTTTTACAGCAGCAACATCTTGTATTGCCGGAGCAACTAATAATAAGACCATAATGAGTATTGCTATTTGCTTTTTCATGTTTTTACCTTACCTTAATTATATTTTATTATTATTTTTATCAATAAAATATTTTGTTATGGTGATTTTCATTTTCATTTTAAAATACATTTTTTCACATATAAAACAATTATTATCTGTTTAAGTACATAATTTTAAATATTTATTAGTTTAAATGCTATTTTGAGGATTTAAAAAGATTATCTTTTATTTTGAGGTAAATTTTGCGAGGTTTTTAAAATTTTAATTTTTTAAGATTAAATTGAGATTAACTCCAAATTTGGTCAAATTATTTGATGTGAAAATAATGTGTGGTAGGTTGTTATTTAAATTATCCTACTGATTTGGGATTGTTTTTAAATTTTATCCTTAAAATTATTGTTTTTAAATCTAAACTCAAAATAAGAAGTTTAATTGCTAGATAATAGCTTTTTGTTAATTAATAGTATTTATAATCGTCCTCAAAGGTGATTTATAATGTTAAAAAATAATGGAAAGATTATTATTGGAAGAAATTTCCTATTTGCTCTTAGTATTATTAGTTTAATGTTTATTGCATTTGGGTTAAATGTTGAAAACTCATATGCATTGGAGTTAAATGATACTGTTGATGGAATGGGAGTAGACTCTGATAATACGGTAAAACTAGAAAATTCTCAAGATGAAATTTTGGAGGTAGATTCTCAAGATATTTTAAAATCAACGATTAAACCAAAAAAGAATACTTATAAGAGCATACAGGAGGCAATTGATTCGGCAAAAGCAGGTGATACAATAAAGTTATCTGGAAAGTATTATTCTAATGGTGAACAAATTGTAATTTCAAAAAAACTCACACTGACAGCGGATAAAACTGCCATACTAGATGGAAAACATTTGTCCCGCGCTTTTCATGTAAAAGTAAAAGGTGAGGGAAGTATTTTTAAAAATATAAAATTTATAAATGGTAACGCCAAGTATGGGTCTGCCATATACATAAAATCAAAGAATGTCCATGTTGAAAATTGTATTTTTGAAGATAACCATGCTAATAAGGGAGGTGCGCTTTTTACAGTTGCAGATTTAGATATTACTTCAGGAACCATTGTTGATAATTGTCAATTTAGACGAAACACTGGGTATAATGAAAATTTTGAAAATTACTCCTACTCTGGTGCGCTTTCGGTTTATGGTAGGAATTCGGTAATTAAAAATTGTCTTTTTGAGGATAATTGGATAAAAGCAAAACAAGATTGCTTTGGTGGTGCAATACAAGTAGGTTTGGATTTACCTGATTCAAATGTTAAAGTAATTAACTGTATTTTCAAAAATAATAGGGCTATTAGTCTGGGATCTCATTCCCACGGAGGAGCCGGATGTGTTCGTGATGGTTCTTCCTATGTTAAATGCATTTTTATTAATAATAGTGCAGATCAGGGAGGAGCATTAACATTTCACGCATCAGGAGCTATTGTAAACTGTACATTCATTGGAAATACTGCAAATAGATTGTATGGTGGTGCAATCTCAACAGGATTTCTGTTTGATTATATGAAATTAAACATTCTAGATTGTAGTTTCGATGGAAATTCTGCACCAGTTGGCGGAGCTATCCAAGCAAAAGGTTTGAATATATTAATCAACAATTCAGATTTCAAAAATAATCATGTAACAAAATATGGCGGTGCCGTTAATATCGAAGCTGAAGATGTTGCAATTAAGAGTTCAATCTTTAAATTTAATAAGGCCAATATTGATGGTGGTGCTGTTTATATTAAAGGTAAAAATACTTTAATTGTAGCATCTTCATTCAATTCAAATGAAGCTGTTCCTGATGTGGATAAGTTGGATGATGGATTGGGTGGAGCAATTTATATTAATAGCTCATATGCTTCTATTAAAAATAATTCATTTAAATTTAATATAGCAAGAAACGGTAGTGCAATTTATTATGATGAGATGGGCGAAAAACTCACTTTGGAAAATAATGAATTGTACCAAAATCAAGCATGGGTTTACCAGTTGCCTATTTTCAGTAAAGATATTTGCTATGGGGATGGCGAAAAAATAAAAGTAATTCTGATTGGGGGAAATAATATTGCTAAATTTGATAATTTGGCAGTGTCTAATGCGATTTATAATGCGGCAGATACTGTGAACATCACGGTAGATGGACAATATCCTGTTTATGGTGCTACAAATACAGGTGAACTATATCAGGATAGTCGTGAGTATAATATTCGTGTTTTATTAACAATCAAACATGAAGATGGAACAGTTGTTTATAATTGTGATGGAAATACAAATTATTTGGGTGAAATTAATGTCAATTTGGATAATTTAAAACCCGGAAAATATTATGTTTCAGCAAAACATTATGAAGACACTTATTATAAGTCAATAACCAACACTACCACATTCACTGTTTATCCAAAGGTGGATAATCAAATTAAAATCACTTCAGATAAAGCTGTATACAATTTTGAAGACATTGTTGTATGGTGTATAAACATTACAAATAACGGCCCAAATAATGCAACAGGTGTTGTTGCATCGGAATTATTGTCAGTAGGTTTAATTTATGTAAGTGATACAAGTGATGGACTATATGATCCTAAAACTGGAATTTTAAACATTTCTACTTTGGATGTTGGTGAAAAAGTATCATTTAATATTTTAACCATTATTAATAAAACTGGCGAAATCACAAACAAGGTCAATATAACTGCCATTGAGTTCGATACTAATTTGGACAATAATTTTGATGAACGATTAATAACAGTTAACCCTGCATCTGATATTCAGGTAGTAAAATCAGTTAACAATACTGTCCCTAATTATCATGACTTAGTAAACTGGACAATTTTAATTAGAAATAATGGTCCGGATGTCGCTCATGATATTTTGGTTTGTGATGTGATTCCATCTACTTTAATTCCAATTAATTATGATTCAAATAAATTAACATGGAAAATAGAATCTCTCAAAGTAAATGAAGAGATTGTATTTAATGTTATCACATTAATTAATGATACTGGGGTTGTTAAAAACACTGTAAACGCTTCTGCTCGGGAATTTGATTATGACTTATCAAATAATGAGGATAGTGAAATGGTTAAAATCAGTTCTGCTTCTGATTTATCAATTGTAAAATCAGTAAATGCCTCTAATGTGGACTATATGGATATTGTTAAATGGACATTAACAATTAAAAATAACGGGCCTAACAATGCAACTGGCGTTAAAATAACTGATATATTGCCTGAAGGATTCATTCCTCTCAATTCTACATTATCTCTCACAGAGGACATGATAGAACTTGGAGATTTAGCCATTGGAGAGTCAATGTCTATTGATATAATTTGTAAAGTGAATGCAACAGGTAACTACACAAACTTTGCATATATCTGCGGAAATGAATATGATCCAAATTTAGCTAATAATCAGGACAATGAATCCATAACGGTTAATCCTGCGGCGGATTTGGAAATTACAAAAACTGTAGATGAAGAGAAACCAAAAAATGGCGATTTAATCACATGGACAATTACAGTTAAAAACAACGGTCCGAATATTGCACATGATATTAAAGTTTATGAAGCGCTTTCAAACTCATTAATCTGGGTTGAAGATGACTCCTCAGGTGATTATGATCCTCAAACTGGAGTATTGAATATAGATGTTTTGGACATTGGCGAAGAATATGAAGTTAATATAATCTGTCAGGTAAATAGAACAGGCATTATCATCAATGATGTAAATGTCACTTCTCTGGAATTTGATTATAATTTAAGCAATAATCAAGCTAATGAAAGCATTGAAGTAAAACCATCTGCTGATGTAAATATTATAAAATTAGTCAACAATACTAATCCCAACTATAATGACTTGGTTAAATGGACAATAATTGTGTCAAATAATGGTCCTAATAAGGCCACAGGCGTTAAAGTATCAGAAATAATGCCTGATGGTTTAATAATTCTTAATTCAACAGCTACGAAAGGGGTTTATGATAATGATTTGTGGTTTGTGTGTTGTCTTGAAAAAAGGGAGATGCAAACATTGGAAATTATTTGCCGTGTAAATAAAACCGGTGTGATTACTAATCTTGTCGAAATTAATGCTACTGAATATGATCCCAACTCTACAAACAATAAGGCCAATGAATCAATAAAGGTTTCTCCAGCTGTAGATATTGAAGTAATTCAAAATGTAAACAATGTCTATCCATTATTTGGCCAATCAATAACTTGGATGATAACAGTTAAAAATAATGGCCCTGATAATGCAAGTGAAGTGGAACTATCAGATATTTTGCCTGAAACACTAATCTTTGCTGATTATAATTCAACAAAAGGAAAGTATATTGATGGAATTTGGAATATTGGTAATTTAAATGCTGGAGGGTGTGAATATTTAAATATAACCTGCATAGCTAATGATTTAGGATTAACAGTCAATAATGCACAGGCAGTATCCTATGAATATGATTGGGATGAATCAAATAATTATGATGATGCTCAAATTAATGTTCGTCCTGTTGCTGATTTGAGTATTGAGAAATTGGTGGATAATATTAATCCAAATTATGGTGATTTAATCACATGGACCTTGATAATTTCAAATAATGGTCCAAATGACGCATCAAATGTTGTTGTATTTGATAGATTGCCTAAACAATTGGAATTTATAAAATCAAGTGATGATGAAAACTATAACGATGGTAATTGGCATGTTAACACATTAAAAACTGGAGAAAGTAAACAATTAACTATTAGATGTAAAGTAATTGCTACTGGATTAATTAAAAATACTGTAAATTTGTCAAGCGATGAGTTTGATCCGGATTTGAACAATAATAAAGCAGATAAAGAAATATCTGTTCCGCAAGCAAGTGATTTATCCATTACTAAAATAGCTTCTAAATATAAATACGTTATTGGTGAAATAATCACTTATGTAATTGAAGTTGTTAATAATGGTCCAGATGCTGCTTATAATATTAAAATAAATGAAATTTTAGATGATCTGTTAAGATTAAAATCATTTAAAGTTAGCAAAGGCAATTTTAATAAATTCACTAATGTTTGGACTATTAATTACTTAAGATATGGAGAATCTGCTAGTTTAAGTATTAAAGCTATTGCAACAGGCACAGGTGTTGTTAAAAATACGGTTTCAGTGACAAGTGATAGTTTTGATTATGATTTGTCTAACAATAAAGACATTGCTGCTGTTAAGATAGTTAAAAAAACTTCAAAAGTAATACATAATAAATCTAAAGTCAAAAATGTCAGAATTCCTGAAAATAAGATCAGTAACTTTAAATTACATCCAACAGCTAACCCATTTTTCCTGTTGCTTGTTTCTTGTGTGGTTTCAATAATATTTTTAAGTGAAAATATATTTAAAAAACGATGAATTAAAGTAGTATTTCCACTACTTTTTTATTTTTTTTGAAAGGAGTTTTTAAAATTTTTCAAGTATTATAATTATTAATTTCATGATAAATTATTTTATATGTTATATTAATAAATACTCAAATAATGCTTCGATTTTACAATTTAATCAAAATGTTTATATAATACTTTTAATAAATAATTGATTAGATATTGATGTAAGAGTAATTTTTAATTAAAAATTGATGATCGACTCAATATTTTAAAAACTCAAAAGAGGTGTAATGATGTCTGAAGAAGAAAAAATTGAAGAAAATTCTGAAGAATTCATTGAAGAAGATGATGAAAAATTACCTTTCGCTAAAGCAGAAGTTGTACGTTTAATGAAAGAAAATTTAGACGACGACAAAATGATTAGAGAAAGAGTAAAAGTTGAAATGAATAAATTCTTAGGTGAAGTTCTAAAAAATGTATGTAAACAATTAAATGATTACCCATACACTACAGTTGAGTATGAAATGCTTAAAGAGTCCACTTACCCATACACAAACATTGAAAGAATTAACCAAGAAAAAGAAAGAATTTTGTTACATTTAGAAGCTATTAAAGCAGATTGTAATGCATTAGCTATGGATGTGCAAAAAACATTAAAATTAAAAGATGTTGTTGAAGAAGACACATTTGCTAGTTTTTCATTAGATAATGATGAAGAAGAAGATGAAGAATAATTCTTTCATCAACTGAAAAGATGTAATTTGAGATATTTTCTTAATTACATTATTTTATATTTTTTTACTTATTTTACCAAAGTCCCATAAGATGTTGGGAGAATAGACTTACAGCAGTAATGGCTATCCAACAGGTTGCACCAAGAATTAATGGTTTTCCGCCAGTTTTAACAAGTTTTATAATATCGCTGTTTAATCCGATAGCTAACATTGCCATTACAATAAAGAATTTACTTAATTCTTTAAGCGGCATGAACAGATTTGCATCTGCACCAAAACTTATCGCAATAGTTGTTATAATTGATGCAATGATGAAATATGCAATAAACATGGGAAATGCATTTCTTAAACTAAATGATTCTCCTTCATTTTTCGTATTTCTAGCTTGTAATAATGAGAGAATTAATGTTATTGGAATGATTGATAATGTTCTGGTTAATTTCACAGTAACTGCTTTGTCTAAAGTTTGGGTTCCAAGACCCCACATGTTATCCCATGTAGCTGCGGCTGCCGTAACGGAAGAGGTATCATTAATCGCTGTTCCAGAAAATATGCCAAATGCTTCTCCGTTTGTTGTTGAAAAACCTAACATTTTTCCCAGCATTGGAAATATTATCGCAGCTAGAACATTAAAAAAGAATATTATAGAAATTGACTGAGCAACTTCCTCATCATCTGCGCCAATAACAGGAGCAGCTGCTGCAATAGCTGAACCTCCACAAATAGATGATCCCACACCAACTAATACTGCAGTATTATAATCCATATTCATTAATCTTTTCATAATGATTGTTACAATTAAAGCTATTAGGATGGTTCCAATAATAATTGGAAGTGACTGTAACCCAGTAGCTACAATAACATTTAAATTTAATCCGAAACCTAAAAAGACAATAGCTGTCTGGAGAATATATTTGGAAGTAAAATTGATTCCTGTGGAAATTTCTCCTTTATCATTCCATAATAGGGATATAATCATTCCAAGAATAATCGCTATGATAGGCCCACCTATGATGGGGAATGCATTTCCTAACATCCATGATGGAATAGCAAAAGCTAAACAGATTACTACTCCATAAATGAAATTTTTATCAAGATTTACCATATTAATCACTTAAAGTTAATTTAAAAAATAAATTAGTTTAAACATTAATCGTTTATTTAGGTGATGCTATAAATAATTTTGGCTCTTTTAAACTTTAGTGATTTTTGATTGATATCGTACTTAATTTATTTCACGATAGGCGGTTTATTGGCGTTAAATTATAAAAATGCCTCCATATCCGAAAACAGTTTTTTGTTTAATGAAATCCTCCAAGTTTTTGAAAGTGGCAATATGACTTTGACAAAATATATTTAATCACAGAACAATATTTGCCCATATTGATTTTTTCATTTTTTCAGGATACCATAAAAAATATGTGCTGTTTTGTTTTTAATTTCAATCAAGTATCTTCAATGTAGCTGAAACCTGTTTTTAATTCACGCAATTCATCTTCAGGAATTTCTAAAATCTCAACATTGTCACTTACAATATTGCTTTGTCCAAATGGGTCAAGCATTATTAAAGTAGCATTTTCATTTCCATCTTTAAGCTCTTTAATATGATTCAAAACATCCAATCCGTTTTTTTGAGATTCATCATCTTCAAATAGATTCAAAGCTTTTTTAACCGCACTTTCAAAGCGAGTAAGCACTCCTTCAACATTAGTTACATAACCTTCGGACTTTGGACCGGGTTCAACTTTAATGCCAATTTCAGGAATAATTACAGTAGCAGATTGTGATCTAACTACTCTAATTGATAAATTATTCTTATTTATTTCAAGAATATATTTTGCAGGGTCATTTTGTTCCAAAGTTATAATGTCAGAGTGTTTAAATCCACATGAAGGGCACTTTATTGTTGTTTCCATGACTTTTCCAAAATGGGGTATTTCTATTTCTTTCATTATTGATTTTGCAACACCTTCAATGGAGCACACGGGACATTTAATAACCATTTCATTAATTGTTTGATCATCCATTTAAAACATATCCTTTTTCATTCAATTCTTTTATAATTTCATCGAGTTTTTTCTGATTTGAAGCGCAAATTGTTGTTTTCCTATATTCAGATAGCTTATATAATTCAGTCAAATATTCTTTTTTACTTTCATCTTCATTAATATTTTTAATAAACCTTTCAGCGGCAGTCCTATCATTAACATGAATGTTGCGACTTAATGGTTCTTTAAATCCTTTAATGTTATATGTAATTTTTTCGAGGCTTCCACTATTTTCATTGATTATTATATTTATGACGTCTTCTAATTCCTCAACTGTATTGATTAGGTTGATTGTTGCACATGATTTGTTGATTATTGATAATATTTTTTCTAAAGTTTTATCAATTGATTCTGCATTGATTATATGAACATTATTTGCTTTTGCTTGTAGCAGTAAGTGATTGTGAATAATTCTATTTTCTTTAAAGAAATCCAATTGTTTTCCACCTCGGTGTATCTGAATAGCTCTTTTTACAAATCTTTCTTTATGCGATTCCTCATCAGAGCTTAATACAAAAAAGTAGATGTTAGCGTAATCTTTAAATTGTTCTATATTTATTAATCCTGGGACTAGATGAACTCCTTCAATAACAATATCATCATAATCAGTAATTGCTCTTTGAATAATCTTTTCAAGTGCAGGAATGACATAGGAAGCATGATCGTCGAATCCTGCTGAAACCAATTCGTCATAACTTGTGTATCTGCTTTTATTTCTAATGTTTTTATAGGCATCGTAAGATGAGCTATGTAGTGCTGGAGCATACTCTTTACCAATAATGCCCCTTACCACCGCTCTTATAAAATCACTTTCGATTAAATGTTTGATATTCAATGTTTTTGCCAATTCAGCCGCAATGGTGGACTTTCCAATTCCCGATGCACTTCCAATTAGTATAACATAAGGTTTTCTTGTATCATTATTGGGGGTTTCATTAGTCATTATGATTATATTTGTAGTCTTATTAATAAAAATATATATTGGTTTTTGCATAATCCTAATTTTGAAATTAACTGTTTTAACTCAATTGAACGAAATAATATTGAAATTGTAAATAAATTTATTTTATTGCATTATAGTTGATTAAAAAACATTATATTTAAAAAAGCTATTTTTTTTATTAAAATATTTTTTTGATTATTTCCCATAAATGAACTTTTTTGCAAAAAAACATTATACTTTATTAATGTGAAATACTATATATTAATACTAATAACATTTTTTAAAAATTATTTTTTGAAAAATTTAATATTGATATGGTTAATTATTAGTTATAAGTTATAAATTATTAGAATAGGGGTGACATTATTGTATTCAGTAAAATCAGTTAAAGAAATTCAAGATTTAAATCCATTTGTTGTTGTTGGTTGTGGAGGTGGAGGAGAAAAATTCTCTAACCTTGAAGGCGTAGAAACAGTAGGTTTCATTGATGATGATGTTAAAAAACAAGGAAAACAGTTTTGCGGTCAAATTGTCTCTGGTAGTTTAGAAGAATGTTTAAAAGAGGCACCCAATGCCAAGTCCTTAGTTATCATGTTGCCTATTGGTGCTGAAGGCATTGCATTAAAATATGCCGTTCAGGCAATTGACGCAGAATTGAATGTAGTCACTTCATTTAGATCATTATCCATTGAGGAAAATCTATCTTTAAAGAAATTTGCTGATGCTAAAAATGTTGTTTTAAAAGAAATTAGTCCAAGATTAGATGTTGTTAAAAAAATAGCCGGTGTTGCCCCTAGAAAGTCATGTGAAGTTTTACCTAAAATATCTTATACTCCTAAAGCACCAGTAATCTTTGTTGGAGGAACCTCGCAGGAATGTGGAAAAAGAACAACTACTAAAATGCTTGGTTTAGCAAGTAGGGAAAGAAGATTAAATCCAGCAATTATATCTACTGATGAAATGGGTTTGGAGGAACCCACTGATTTTAATTTTAGAGTAGGAAGCTTATCTGCTATGGATGTACCATCAGCAGTTTTATCCGCTATTAAATATGTTGAAGATAGAAAACAACCGGATATTATTTTCATTGAAGGCCAATCAAGTTTAACTGAAAACGGAAATCCTCATCCAAGAGGTTTATCAGCGGCAATTCTAATAGGGGCTGCTCCTGATGCAGTGATTGTTGGACACAGGCCTAATCATCCCTACAGAGAACCTAAAGGAATTGAAGAAGAAATTAAAGCTATTGAGGCAGTTGAACCTACCAAGGTCGTTGGTCTTTCAATCAATCTTAAAAATGCTGATTTAGATATGTGTCCTGAATATTTTGAATCCAAATATAACTTACCTGCAGAGGATGTTTATAATAATGGCGCTTCCAAATTATTAGATGCAATAGTTGAATATCTAAAGGAGTAATTTAAATGAGTTTCAAAGATGACTTAAAAAGAAGCTTAGGCTTTGAAGAAACAGATAGTAACAATCAAAAACAAGGTTCCAGTATTTTCGATTCAATTCGTGATGCTTTAAAACCTAAAGAAAACCAGAACATGCAGCAAAATAATGCTCAACAACAGTATAGGCAAAATCCACAACAACATTATAGGCAAGCTCCTAGACCTGCCCAAGCCCATAATCCTCGTCCTCAACCAAAACCAACTCCAATTTATGATGATTTTGATGATTTTGTAATTACTCCAGAACAATCTTTTTATGAAATTGTTTTAATTAGGCCGAAAACAATTGATGATATCAATTATGTTGTTGATCAGGTAATTGAAGAACAAAATCCTGTTATTTTGGATTTGTCTTTCTTGGAAAAGGAAAGTACGCCTAATTTTAGATTGGCTGGTGATAAAATCAAACAGATGAGATCTAGATACGGTGCTCAGGCATTATTGCTTTCACGTACAGATGATAAGAATTTAATTATTATTTCTCCTAAAAAAGTAAAAGTAATTAATAAAAATTAAGTAGATTAACTTCTACTTAACTATTTTTTAAAAAACCAATATATCTATTTGAGACATAAGCCACTATCATTATGGCTATTATAATTTCCGCTGTTAAAATACAATTTAAAGGAGTAGTTGAACCAACCACTTTTATAACTCCTTTTGTTGCAAGAGCACTTATGACAAATGGAAATGTAAATGCTGCAAAACTTGGATAGAAATCCAAATTCCTGTATTCTATTAATTTATAAAGTGCAAATATGTAGAATATACAGGATAGGCCATATAAAATCAGCAAGAAAGGGGTATTAATATTGGTTGTCGAATTTAAATATCCCACAATCAATATGCTCATTAATGCCGTGAAAATACATATCAAAGGTTTGTTCATAGGGGGAATTTCATCATGGATGAAGTATCTATAAATTACAAGGGGAGATGTTAATATCATTGATATAAATCCGATTAGGAAAAATATAAATCCGTGTGGTTGTGCATTGTGGGCAGGTGATGTGACGGCGGCCATT
This sequence comes from Methanobrevibacter sp. V14, assembly GCF_963082475.1. Classification (NCBI taxonomy): domain Archaea; kingdom Methanobacteriati; phylum Methanobacteriota; class Methanobacteria; order Methanobacteriales; family Methanobacteriaceae; genus Methanobrevibacter; species Methanobrevibacter sp. V14. Next base: position 18,395 of record NZ_CAUJAM010000002.1, on the reverse strand, counting down.
GTAATTCCAATAAACACTATCCAGTAGCTTGGATAGACTGTGGAAATATCAAAATTACATATGATAAAATGATAGGTAAAGTAAATCATTAGCATTAAATGTAATACAATTCCAATTATCCAGATAGCATATGCAATACTTGGCACAAAATTTATAATGTATGTAGATATAAGCATCACGCTCATCGAAAAAGTTCCAGAACTGCTTACAATTACAGGATTTTTAAAGTCTTGTTTAACATCCTCAAGGCATAAAACAACTTTCAAAATAATTGAAACTAATATAATAGCTCCAAAAAATCCAAATAAATGCCTTATATATGGATGTATGTCCTGTAGGAGATTTCCGAGTGAAAATAATGCAAGCATAAGTCCTGCAATTGGAATAGGTATTTTTTTTATAATGTTCACTTAAATCTTAAAATATTTTTGAGCATTTTTGAATGCCACTTTTTCAACTTCACTGTCCTTATAACCTAACCTTTTTAATTCACGAACAGTTTTTGGTACTGAAAGCGGATCTGAAGGTTTATTGCTCATATCACTATTTAATAAGAAATTATCAAATCCATATTCATCTAAAATTGATATTGCTTCTTCCTTATCCATTTTTTGAGGCTGTACTGTCAAACCGATCATATAATCGTTATCATAAACATCATCAATAATCTTTTGATTAACATGGTCAATAACTGCATTTTTTTCATCTAAATGCTCTGGAACAATATTTAAAATTACTTTTAAAACTTCTTCTTTGTTTTTTCTTGGTGTATGTATAATCACTTTGGTGTTTGTTTCATCTGCAATATCTAACTGCTTTTTAAAAATATCAATTTCTGAATCTGTTAAGTCTTCAAGACCGATTTCACCGATAGCTACGATATCCTTATTTTCTATCCATTTATATAAGTTTTCAAAGATGATTTCAGGATTTAAATTTGTATTTGTTGGGTGAATTCCTAATGCGACTTTTAAATCAATCCCATGTTCAGATGCTCTTTTTGTATCTAATTCCAGGATTCTGTTTAGATGATTTAATAAAATAAGTTCATGTTCTATTTTGTAAGGATAATAACTGCATGTTATTGCTTTGTCTATTCCAGATAGATACATATCTCTAAAATCTTCTCCACTTCTAGCATCTGCATGAATATGTGTATCAATCATTTTATTCACTTATGGCATTATGATTTTTAAATATAAACTTTTTATATAATATTTTAACCATAATGTTTATTAATTTTACTTTCCAAGTGTCGCATTTAAAAACGATGTATGGATTACTAAAAATATACAACATTGGTATTTTACTATCTTTATTGTATTTTTTTTTTGAAAGATTGTTAAATATCATGGACATAACTGCACCAATCTGATATTTATTCAGTTTGCAAATTCACTTTTTCACATTTTCTCACTTCAGGAGATTTTATATTTTTTAGTAATAAAAAATAATGATATAAGTAATACTTGTTGGTGATTAATTTGGAAAATAATGAAAACTATTTAAAAAGCTATGATTCGATTTCAGAAGAAGTAAAATACCTTGCAAATTCAATAATTAGATTAAAAATATTGGCAACATTATTTGAGTGTCCTTTAAATATGAAAGACATAAACAGTATCACTTCCTTAAGTTATAGTTCGATATCCAGTAATTTGCATAATTTAGAGCTAAAAGGACATGTGTACAGAGAGCACAATAAGTATTTTTTATCCAATTCCACTAAACTGAAAGTAAGGCAAGTATTAAAGTTAGGTAATTTGATTACTTTGTTAAATGAGTTCTTTAATATTTTGGATAAACATCTGGTTTGCATGATTCCTATTCACTCAATTGCTGAGTTATATTTGCTTAACAATGTCTGCCTTATTGAATCGGGTGGTGTGGATGCATATAAAATTTATAACTTCATTGAAAAATCATTGGATGATGCGGAAGAGGTTAAATGTATTTTGCCATTTTTCCATGAAAATTTCAACGATAAACTTAATGATTTGGTGAAGAATAACAAAAAAGTCGAAGTAATGGCTCCACTGGGTCTTTTTGAAGTCTTTGATGAAAAATCAGAAATTGAAAAATTATCTTTTTTCAGTAGTGAAAAGACATTCTTGTTAATCATTACAAACGAATCAATGATTTTAGGTCTTTTTAAAGAAGATGGTTCTTTTGATCAAAATAGATTATTGACCTCTAAAAATATCGATTCAATAAACTGGGCAAATAATCTATATGAAAATTTTAAAATTGAAAATAAATGAGTTAAAACTCATTTATAATATTTTTCTAAGTAATCGTTTAACTCATCAATCGGAATTCTTTCTTGAGCTTCACTGTCTCTGTCTCTTACAGTCACTTGATTGTCTTCTAAGGTATCAAAATCAACTGTAATTGCAAGAGGGATTCCAATTTCATCGGCTCTAGCATATCTTTTACCAATAGTTCCACTCACATCATATTCCACAGTAAAACCGGCCATCCTTAAAGTTTCAGTTAACTCCTGAGCTATTTTACGCAGGCCTTCTTTATTGAGAAGTGGGTAAATACCCAGTTGGATAGGGGCAATTGATTTATTAAATTTAAAGTAATCTTTTCCTTCTGTTTCAGTAAATGAATGCAATAAAACAGAATAAGTAATACGATCAATACCAAATGAGGGTTCAATAACGTGGGGAATGATTTTTTCACCAGTTATTTCTTCTTCAACATCTTCGAAAATGAGCAAATCTTCGCTTACTTCATAAGTTTTATCTAATTCTACAGTAAATTTCCCTTCATTTTCAATTGCAGCTTTAATATCCTCTACATCCGTATCTTCAATTGCTTGTTTTATTTTTGGAGAATTTCCTTTAAATATTGGTCCGAATTTAGATAAATTAGGTTTAACAATTGTTTTTTGAACTTTTTTAGGTTCGTCATATTCAATAAATACATTTAATTCATCATTACTGTATTTAGAGTGTGAAGATAAATCATAATCTCCTCTATCAGCTATTCCGATTATTTCAACCCATCCATATTTATCAGTAAAAACTTCAACGTCCCAGCAATCTAGTGCATAGTGGGCCATTTCTCCCTTTAAATGTTGTCTGAATCTTAAAACATCTTCAGGAATACCAATTTCAGTTAAAAATTTACGGGCTAAATATAATTGATAAATCAACATTTCATTAGCTACAATTCCTTTATCTAATGCTTCACGAGCAGTAATTTCCAAAGGTTCTAAGTTGTTTTCCTGAACTTCTTGTGAGTTTAAGCGCAAAACTACATTTTCAATTTGTGAAAATTTAGGATGTGTTTTATTTTTAGGATTTAAAAAGATTTCCGCTTCTGCTTGTGTGAATTCTCTAAGCCTAATTACTCCCTGTCTTGGTGAAATTTCATTTCTGTATGCTTTTCCAAGCTGAACGGCTCCAAATGGCAATTTTCCTCTGAAAAATCTTTCTAAACGTTTAAATAAAATAAAGATTCCTTGTGCAGTTTCAGGTCTCATGTATCCTACTTTATCTCCTTTTGCACCAATTTCAGTTTTAAACATTAAATTGTAATTCCAAATTTTGGATAATTTTCCTTCACAATCTGGACAGGTAATGTTGTTGTCAATAACAATTCGGTCAAGTTCTTCATTTTCTAAACTTTCCACATCTTCTCCAATGGCATCTTCAATAATGTGGTCTGCTCTGTAAACTTCTCCACAACTTTCACATTTACACATTGGGTCTGTAAAGTTATCAACATGTCCTGATGCTTTTAAAACTTCTTTTGGCATTACTGTAGGGCCTTCGATTTCGTAAAATCCTTCACCTGAAACGTATTGTTTTCTCCATTTCTGCATGATATTATTTTTAAGGCTCGCTCCAAGAGGACCATAATCTGTAAAACCGGATACTCCAGAGTATATCTCAAAAGAAGGCCATAAAAATCCTCTTTTTGCACTGATGTTTGACATCTTATCATGATTCATAAAATTTAACTCCTATTCTTTTTTTAATTCATAATCTAGCTTAACTCTACTACTCTCCGGGCGGGTTTGACCCATGTATTTACTATTTCTATCTGGATGTCCATAAGGCAATTCAGAAGGCGTTGTCATTGTTTCAAAAACAATTTGACATACTCTTTGACTGGGGTATAAAGCAACAGGCATTGCGCCGATGTTAGATATCTCTAAAGTGATGTTGCCTTCAAAACCAGGGTCAATAAAACCTGCAGTCACATGCATTGTAACACCTAGTCTGCCCATGCTTGAACGACCTTCTACTCTTGCAACAAGGTCATCAGGCACTTTAACATACTCTAAAGTGGTAGCTAAGGCAAATTCGTTTGGGTGAATTATAAATGCTTCCCCTTTTCTAACGGTTGTTGATTCCATATAGGAATCGATATCTTCTTCATCTTTCGGATCAATATAAGGTTTTCTAATTACTTTAAATACTTTAAACTCCTCTCCTAATCTCATGTCAACAGAGGATGGTTGTATTTGTTTTTCATCTAAAAGTGGTTCAATTTCTATTTTGCCTTCTTTCAAATATTTTTTTATAGTTTTATCACTTAAAATTGCCATATTTTCACACCAGTTATGTTTTCATTCTTTTATTTCAAGTAAATTATCAATTCTATTAACTACTCTGTCAATAGTTTCATCAGTGTAGTTGATTGTTATAGCATCAAATTTACACACATTAACACAAAGGCCGCAACCTCTGCAGATATCATAATCAATAGAGATGTTATTATCTTTTAAACTTATTGCCTGAAACATGCAAACTTCATCGAGACACTTTTTACACATTTTGCATTTATCTTCATGAAGTTTTACTTCAACGCCCTCAAGTTTCTCTAATTTATCACTTATTGAATCATCTAAATTAGGATATACTTTCCATAAACAACAACATGGACAACAATGACATATTGTCAATAATCCTTTTGCAGGTTTAATATTCATCCAAATAGTGTCAATTTTATTTCTTCCAATAATATGGCTCAAACCAGCAGCATCTGCTTCATCAACTTGAGTTAAAGCTTCTTTTACTGTTGCCTTTCTACCAATATGGCTTGGAATTTTATTTGCTGTTGGATCTAAGAATATGCAACCTATGTCTTGAGGATAATCGCTACATCCGTTTGAAGTTCTGCAAAGACAGGTGTTCATAATAACAATGTCTCTGCAACGTCTAATCACATCTTTAATAACTTCAGTAGGTAAAAATTCAGAACCTTCTGATTCTATTTTCTGATTTACGTTTATAGTATTGGGTATAACAATGATTTCATCATCTTCAAAAAGAGTTTTGTCAATGATGTTTCTATATATATTTGATTTTTTAGTAATTTCAGCTATCCAAAATCTCCAATTGAATATATATTTAAGGGCAAATCTACTGATATCTACAAATCTAGGCAGCCTCATTGTTCACCAAGTTTATTTTTCAATCGTCTTAAAATCCCATTCAGAGTATGTGTTTCACGTCCAGTAATAAATGCACGTGATATTATATTATTAAAAGTCTTTTTACCATTTCTTTTTTTATGTTCGGGAATATTTAAGGAATCTATTAACTCATTCATATTCTTTTGCAGATATTCTTTTTCTAAAGAACTACTTTCCTTCAGTCCTTCTACACCAAATTCATGCTTATTTTTAAACAATTCATAAAATATGATTGCAGCCGCATGTGATATATTCATTATTGGATAAGTGGGATCGGTTGGAATGGAAACACAAATGTCACAGTTTTCAATTTCTTCATTTGTAAGTCCATTTCCTTCTCTTCCAAATAATATTGCTATCTTATTTGAAACATTCATTGATTTGCCAAGTTCTTCGGGTTTAATTGGAATTCTTGATAGATTATAACTTCCTCCCGCCATTCCGGTTGAAGCGACTTTAAAATCGATTCTCTGTGATTGGTAAAAACTATCTAAACTTGGATAAATTTTTGCATTTTCTACAATGTATTTTCCATGTGTCGCCTGATAATATGCTTCGTTTGTTAATGTTGGAGGATTAATTAAAACCAAATTCTTCAATCCAAAGTTTGCCATGGTTCTTGCAAGAAAACCAATATTTCCAGGAGTTTCACATTCCACAAAAACAATGTAAATGTTGTCTTTAAAGAGGTTTATTTCCTTTTTTTCCTGGTCTCTTATGAGTTTAACTCTTGCAGTACCTCGGGATTGTTCAGTTGACTTGGATTTTTTCTTCGAAGTTGATTTTTTCTCAGGTTCATTTTTTTCCTTGTTTTCACTAGAAGACATTGTCGTTGTTTCAACTACTTTTTCTTCACTTACAGCAGCATCTCCTATTTCAATCAACTCCTATTTTAACTATTCATATGCTTTATCTAATAATTCAAGTATGTGCAATGATTCAATATTTCCACAATCCATGGCATCTAAACCATCTCTTAGGTTTAACTTACAAAACGGGCAAATAGTTATAACTGCATCAGCACCAGTATCTTTAATCATTTTCGCTTTTGATTTTGATAAATCCATTGCTATTTCAGGTCTACCAGATTTTATTCCTCCTCCAGCACCACAACATTGGCAGGGATAAAGCATTTCTTCAAATTCAACACTCGGAATCATTTCAATAATTTCCCTTGGTTGGTCTTTAATTCCCTGACCTCTTCCTAAGTGACATGGGTCATGATAAGTGACTTTCATATCTACTGGTTTTAACTTAGATGTGTCAATTTTATCTACCAGAAATTCGCTAATGTCCATAACATTTAATTTAGAACCAAGTTCTGGATGATTATTTTTTAAAGTGGCTCCGCAACCGGAACAAATGGTAATTATTGTATCATAGTCTTTGAAAACTTCTTTATTTATATCAACGAGGTTTTGAACAATGTCTGTCTGACCTGTCCTTAGGAGTGGTGAACCACAACATACTTGTCCTTCAGGAACATCAATGTCAATGCCATTTTCTTTCAATATTTTAACTAATTTATGGCCGGTTTCAGAGAATTTGTAATCAACCATACATCCTGTAAAGAACGCTATCTTTGAACCGGTATAATTTTCAACTTCTTCAATAAATGAAGGGTTATCTGTTTTAATTGATCTTCCGGTTTCTAAAATATTTTCTTTAAATCCAACATGCTCTGGAAGCGGTCCTGAACCATTTGCAACAGCAATAGCTCTCATTTTTTCAATGGCGTCACCAAAGGTATTGATATTTTTAGGACAAACTGCTAAACATTTGCCACAGCTAGTACAGTTATATAATCCTTCATCAATGGCTTCTTTAAGCCTGTCATAGTTATCTCTTGAATCGGTTTCAAACTTTCTGATGTATCTCATTAGGTAAGGTCCGCCAAATTCGGCTGTTGCAATATTGACAACCGGACAGGTAGAATAGCATGAATAGCATTCAATACAACTTCTAACTTTTTTAGTTTCTTTTGAATCTTCTTTACTTATGTTGGTGTCAAGTTCATCAGATGTGTGATTGCATTGAAGAGATAGTTCCAACTCTTTAACTTTTGCCTCAATGCTAGATTTATCCACAATTAAATCTTTAACGACTGGAAAATTAAGAGGTTCAATAATAGCGCCGTTTTTTATTTCTTTTTGACAAGCTAAAGCACCGTTTCCGTTAAATAAGATCCCGCAGGATCCACATTGGCCTGCTCTACAGGAACTCTGAAAACTAATGTCTGCCTCGTATTTTTCATTAATAGCTTGTAGTGCATCAAGAACTTTCATATTAGGTGTTTGCTCTATTTCATAACACTCTAAATGTGGTTCTGTATCGGTTTCACTATTAAATCTTGAAACATAAATTTTTATCATCATCTCCCCTCCAAAATTGTAAGCTTATAAAACATTATAATATAATATTTATACCTTAAACTATTATATAATATATTGTATTAATTATAATTTTGAGGAAAATATAATGAATTTAAAAGAATTAGTTACAGGGGGCTCTGGTGAAAAACAATTTTTACTAGGTAATGAAGCTGCAGTTAGGGGAGTAATTGAAGCAGGTGTTTCTATTGCAGCTACCTATCCCGGAACTCCTTCATCAGAAATTGGAAATGTGTTATCAGTTTTGGCTAAGGATGCTAATATTTATTTTGAGTTTTCCACTAATGAAAAAGTTGCTATGGAGGTTGCAGCTACTGCAGCTGCTTCAGGTTTGAGATCATTTACTTTTATGAAGCATGTTGGTATGAATGTTGCGGCAGATTCATTCATGACCACTGCATACTCTGGGGTAACTGGCGGAATGGTAATTCTGTCTGCAGACGACCCATCACTCTTTTCATCTCAAAATGAACAAGATACTCGTAATTATGCAAGGTTTGCAAATGTGCCTATTTTAGAGCCATCAAATTGTCAGGAAGTAAAAGACATGGTAAAATATGCATTTGATTTATCAGAACAATTTGGTTTGCCAGTTATTGTTAGAACAACTACACGTGTATCTCACATGAGAGGAGTAGTTGAGTTTGGTGAGGTTAAGGATAATTCATCAAATAATAATGGTCATTGGAGGAGAGGTCACTTTAAAAAAAACCCATCTAAATATGTTCCTATTCCGGCATTTGCAGGGGATATGCATGTTAGATTATGGGATAAAATCCATAAAATTGAAGAGTTAACTAACAAAAGCGAATACAATAGGGAAGTTACTTTGACTGATAATAAAAAATATGCTTTAATTGCTTCAGGTAGCGCATATAATTATGCTCATGATGTTTGTAAATTTAATAGTGTAGATATTAACATATTAAAACTGGGATTTGCTTACCCATTTCCAAAAGATAAAGTTTGTGAATTTTTAAGAGATGTGGATGAGGTATTCATTGTTGAAGAGGTTGACCCGATAATGGAAAGGGAAACTTTAGCTGCTGTTGGGGATGAAAAATTAAAGGTTAAGGTTCATGGTAAGCTTGATGGAACTTTTCCATTGTATCATGAATTCAACTCAGATGTGGTTGCAGATGGATTAAATGACGTATTCAACTTCAAAGAAGATGTTAATGTTAATTATTCATCAAGTTTAAATAAGCTAGAAGAAAATTTACCTTCTCGTGCACCTGTATTATGTGCAGGCTGTCCTCACAGAGCAATGTATTATGGAATAAACCTTGCAATTGATGAATTGGGTTTAAAAACATCAGATGTAATATTTGCTTCAGATATTGGTTGTTATACTCTCGGTATCAATCCGCCATATAATGCTGCTGATTACTTATTGTCTATGGGTTCAAGTGTTGGTGATGGTTGCGGATTTTCCGTTTCAACTGATCAGAAAGTAGCAAGTTTCATTGGGGATTCTACATTTTTCCATAGCGGTATTTCACCATTAATCAATGCAGTACATAATAAACATAATTTTGTCTTAACTGTTTTGGATAATAGAATTACAGCTATGACTGGTGGTCAACCAAATCCGGGCATTCCTGTTGATGGAATGGGTGATGAAGCTCCTGAGGTATCTATTCGTAAATTAGCTCTTGCTTGCGGATGTGATTATGTACGGGTAATTAATCCATTTAATTTAGAACAAGTTGTTAAAACTTATAAGGAAGCATTTGAAAGACAGGATACTGCAGTAATCATATCAAAAGCTCCATGTACTTTAATCAAAGGTTTAACTAAAAAACCTCCAGTTCATTTAGTTGAGAAAAACTGCAATCATTGTGATAAATGTGTAAGCGCATTGGCTTGTCCGGCTATTTCAAAAGTCAATGGCAAAATTGTCATTGATGAATCACAATGTGATGGATGTAATGTGTGTATACAAGTCTGTAAATATGGTGCACTGGAAGCAGGTAGGTGATAATATGGATAATCATTATAATATTTATATTTGTGGTGTGGGAGGTCAAGGAATTATTAAAACTTCTACAATCATAGGTGAAGCTGCAATGACTCAAGGTTTGGATGTAGTGATGAGTGAAATTCATGGCATGTCTCAAAGAGGAGGATCAGTTTCTACTGAATTAAAAATTGGAGGATACAACTCATCAATTATACCAAATCATGCAGCAGACATGTTACTTTCTTTTGAACCGGTTGAAACAATAAGAGGACTTGATAAAGTAAACTCAGAAACTAAAATTGTTTACAATACTCATCCGATTATTCCATCTTCAACCAATAATCCTTATCCGAGTGTGGACAGCATCACTAAGACTCTAAAAGAAAATTTCAATCATGTACTTCCAATTAATGGAACTCAATTGGCTATTGATGCTGGAAGTGTTTTATCTTTAAACATGGTTCTTTTAGGAGCTGTCACTGCTGATGATAAGTTTCCATTAACAAAAGAATCAGTTATTGATGCAATGAAAAATAATTTAAAACCTAAATTTCATGCAATGAATTTAAAAGCAATTGAAAGTGGATATAAATCTATCAAAGGTTAAATTTTAAATAGTAATTGTAATAAAATATTATTATATAATAACAGTTGTGGTATTATGGTGTATAAAATTGACAATGCTATCGTAAAAAAAGACAGGGACGGTAGAATAACACTAATCGACCCAGACAATGTTTTCAAGGATGAAGATGCGTTTATTGCAGTTAAAAGTGATGATTTGATTACTATTCAGCTTTTAATTAACGGTATTTTACATAATGATTTTAAAAGTTGGAGAGAATTAGGAGTCATTCCTGAAAATGAGCCTCTAAAAAGCCTTTTCGTACGTTTAGGTTATTCAAAAGAGGATGTAGCTAATTTATTAAAAGAATTCTAGCTATTTTCTTTTTCACTATTTTTTAAAAAATAAGTATTAGAAAAGAAGTTAATCTTTTCTATAACTCTTTTATGTCTTTGTTATCTAATATTTTAATATTGGAATCTTTTAAAGCTTCAATAGCCTTTTCCATATTCTCTAATCGCATTACAACAATGGCTTCATCTGTTTTACTACTTACAAATGCATATAAATATTCTAGATTAATATTTTTTTCATCAAAGATGGCCAATGTTGAATTTAATCCATTAGGCTCATCTGGAATTGCTAAAATAATAACTTCATTTTCTTTAACAACAAAATTATTCTTTTCGAGAGCTTCAATTGCTTTTGCATTATCTGAAACAATTAGTCTTAAAATTCCATATTTTGCAGTATCTGCAATGGATAATGCTCGAATATTAATATTCTCTTTAGCCAATGTGTCTATTGCTTTTTTAATTCTTCCTTCTTTATTTTCAACGAAAATTGAAATTTGTTTAACTGCCATGTTTTCACCTTTCAAAGTCTCTTTCATCAATTACACGAATAGCTTTACCTTCACTTCTTGGAAGTGATTCCGGTTCACAAATAGTCACATCCATTCTAAGTCCTGTTTCTGATCTGATGGATGATTGAATTTCTTTTTCCACTCTTTCCATTTCTTTCATTTCATCGGAGAATAGTTCTTTTGTAGCTTCTACTCTAACTTCAACTTCATCTAAAATATCCGGTCTTGTTACATGGATTAAGTAATTAGGGGTAATTCCACTAACTTTAAGCAATGCTTTTTCAATTTGTGATGGGAAAACCATAACTCCTTTGATTTTTAGCATATCATCACTTCTTCCAGTGATTCTTGTCATTCTAACAGTAGTCCTTCCACATTCACATTTTTCACCAACAAGTGAGGTCAGATCTTTTGTTCTAAATCTTAGAATAGGCATTCCAGTTTTAGTTAATGAGGTTAATACAAGTTCTCCTTTTTCACCATAATCAAGTGTTTCTCCAGTTTCAGAGTCGATAATTTCAGGGTAGAAATGGTCATCTTGAATGTGCATGCCGTTTTGTTCACCACATTCCTGAGCAACACCTGGCCCCATAACCTCTGTTAATCCATAAATGTTATGTGTTTTAATTCCAAGGGAGTTTTCGATTCTATTTCTCATTTCAGTGGTCCACATTTCAGCTCCATGTATACCTGCTTTTAAGTTAATGTTTTTGAGAGGGATTCCGGCTTTTTCTCTGGATTCTCCAAGATACATTGCATATGAAGGAGTACAAGTTAAAATATCACTTTGGAAATCTATCATTGTATCTAATTGTCTTTTTGTGTTACCTGCTGAAATTGGGATAGTTATTGCACCCATTCTATTTCCTCCGTGGTGAATGCCAAATCCTCCGGTAAATAATCCGTATCCGTATGCATTTTGAATAATGTATTCTTTTTCGGTACCTGCCATTTTAAGTCCACGTGCAATACATTCTCCCCAGATATCTAAGTCATTTTGAGTGTATGCGGTTACAGTTGGTTTTCCAGTGGTTCCGGATGATGCATGAACTTCTACGATTTCATCACGAGGTACCGCAAGCAATCCTAGGGGATATGCCTGTCTTAAGTCACTTTTTGTTGTAAATGGGATTTTTTCAATATCTTTCAATGTTTTAATATCTTCTGGTTTTAAATTAATTTCATCAAAACGTTTTCTATAAAACTCTACATTTTCATATGCGAGTCTTACAGTTTTTTTAAGTCTTTTAAGTTGAATTTCCTCTTTATTTTCTTTACTCATACATTCTGCTTCTTCATTCCAAAACATGATATCCCTATTTATCAAATTTTTCTCAATATGTTAAATATCCACTTTAGTTCATATAAAACTTTGTTATGCAGTTTAATTTTCATAATTAAATTTTTTTACACATGTTATCTGATATTGATTTTATCTTCTCAAATATTAATTAAAAGAAAATATTTACTTTATATTATATATCATCTTTTTATAGCTATCAAATAATAAATTCAAGTTCTGATTAATATGTATGACAAATTTAAACAAGGCATATTGGAATTTGAACAGAGAAACTATGAAAATGCATTTAATCATTTTGAAAAATGCTTTTAAATATCCATAAAAGTGAAACGCCCATCGGATCATTACAAACCATAAGATATAATATATATTAAAATTAATAACCGGCCGACTTTTCCATTTAAACCGTTTAAAAAAATTTCAATTTATGGAAAAATATCTTCAAAGCACTATTTCAAGTGTAAAAAGCACTCCGAACATTAAATAATCTCTCTCCAATTCCAAAATCAAAATTTTAAAAAATCACATTATTGGACAGACTCGACATATATTTTTCATGATTGTGGAGAAATTATTAAAATTTATTCTTTATGGTCGACTTTCTGAGGATTTAAATGCACAATCATTATTGGCTCAGGAGTTAGATTTGTCAATTGATGAAGCATTAAAAATCATGTTTGATTTTAAAGAAAATGATAAAATCTTTGGCGAAACCTATTGAGTTAATTATTTTGTTGTATAAATTAACATAATGTTTAAATATTTTTTTAATTAAATATGTAATTGGAATAATTTTATTATTATTTTTAGAGGTAATTATTTATGGACGTTATGATTTTAGCAATAATATTTATAGTGTACATATTTACCTTAGTATTTGTAGGATATTATGCCTATAAACAAACTAATTCTTCTGAAGACTTCATGATTGCTGGTAAAGATACTCACCCATTTATCATGGCAATGAGTTATGGTGCAACTTTCATATCCACGGCAGCTATTGTAGGTTTTGGAGGAGTGGCTGGTGAATATGGAATGAGTGTTTTATGGCTTGCATTCTTAAATATTATTGTTGGTGTATTTATTGCATTTGTATTTTTAGGAAAAAGAACTCGTCGTATGGGTCATGCATTAGGGTCTTTGACCTTTCCTGAATTTTTAGGAAAGAGATTCGATTCTAAATTTATCCATTATACTTCAGGGTTAATTATATTTTGCGCAATGCCATTATATGCAGCTGTAGTTTTAATCGGAGCTGCAAGATTTTTGGAATCTTCTTTATTAATTGATTTCAGTATTGCACTTTTAATCTTGTCAATTATTATTACATTTTATGTATTATTTGGAGGAATACGTGGTGTAATGTATACTGATGCATTACAAGGAACAATCATGGTTGTTGCAATGCTATTCTTACTTGTATTTGTCTATTGGTTGCTTGGAGGAGTTGATACTGCAAACACTGCTTTAACAAACATGGTTAATTTATACCCTGCCGAAGCCACTGCAAAAGGAGGTACGGGATGGACCGCATTTCCAGAGTTCGGAACACCGTTCTGGTGGTCTCTTGTATCATCTACTTTAATTGGCGTAGGTATTGGTGTACTGGCACAACCTTCCTTGATCGTAAGATTCATGACAGTTAAATCAGATAAAGAATTAAACCGGTCTGTTTTAATAGGAGGTATATTCATCGCAATCATGCCAACAACAGCTTATATTGTCGGATCTCTTTCAAATGTCTACTTCTTTGAAAAATTAGGCAAAATCGCAGTAGATGTAGTTGGAGGAAACATCGACAAAATCATTCCAACATTTATCACAATGGCACTGCCTGAATGGTTTGTATATATCTTCTTACTATCCTTAATTGCAGCTGCAATGTCAACAATATCTTCACAATTACATACTCAGGGAACTGCATTTGGTGTAGACATTTATGGAACAATAAGAAATAAATCCAAACAAAAACTAGATCAGGTAAGTATTTCAAGAATTGGTATTTTAATAGCCATTATTTCAGCATTGGTAATGGCTTTTTCACTTCCAGGAAGTGTGGTTGCATTAGGCACAAGTTTATTTTTTGAAATTTGTGCAGCTGCATTTTTGCCAGTATTTTTAGGTGCTCTTTACTGGAAAGGAATTACAAAACTTGGAGCTATTGCTGGAATATTGTCTGGAACTTTTGTAAGTTTATTCTGGATGGTATTTGTATTTGCAAAAACAGCTACTGGACTTGGAATATGCAAATTCATTTTTGGTGTGAATACTTTATTATCCGTTGCACCATGGCCATATATTGATGTAATGTTAATAGCAGTGCCGATTTCAACAATTTTTGTTATTGTAGTAAGTTTACTTACCAAGCCTCCTGCTCAAGAGGTTATTGATAATGCATTTAAAGATATAAATAAAAGAGGAAGTGATGCTTAATGATGATTTTCGGAATAGAAGATCCTGGAATTTGGGGTGTTTATTTAGGAATTATCTTATCTACACTTTTATGCATTGTTTATGGTATTATGTATTGGAACAAAGACGAGTAATTCAATTACTCTCTTATTTTTTATTTTAATATTTGAAACAGTCTTTCTGATGATTGTCTATAATTCCAACAGATTCTAAATAGGAATAGATTATTGTCGGTCCAACGAATTTCATTCCACGTTTTTTCAAATCTTTAGAAATCTCTTTAGATAAATCGGATTCAGTTAAAAATTCTGCTTTTATGATGTTGCCATCTGTAAAAGACCATATATATTCATTAAAACTTCCAAACTCTTGTTGAATTTCAACAAATACACAGGCATTGTTAATTGCTGAGGTAATTTTACCTTTATGGCGGATGATCCCTTTATTTTCCAAAAGCTCATTAATTTTATCTTCATCATACTTAGATACTTTTTCAACATTAAAGTTATCAAAAGCCTTTTTGAAGTTTTCACGTTTTTTTAGGATAGTTATCCATGAAAGTCCTGCTTGAAAAGATTCTAAAACAAGCATTTCAAATAGTTCCCTATCATCATGAGTTGCCACGCCCCATTCTTCATCATGATACCTTATATACAACTCATCATCACCTGTCCAAGTGCATCGATTTTTATTCATAGAAATATTATTGAAAATTTAGTTTAAATAAATTTCTAAAAAATAGAGGAATCTATATTTCTGAATTTTATTTTTTAACTTTGCAATACCTTTTTCATTGGTTTTTGATTTCTAGGTTTTACCATCATGCTTTTTAGCTGATTTTTGCATATATCTTTATAGTTTATTAATCTTATTTTAAATTAGTGATAAAAATGAATGAATTATTTGAGAATTTTAATCGTATTGAGATACATGACCCTGAATTTCATGAAATTTTCAAAATCTTTGCATTTAATGAAGTTTTTGAATATTCTAATTTAAGTGAAAAAGAATCTATTCTTGTTATTTTGGCATCTTTAATCGCTTGTCAATCACCTAAAGCATTTAAAAAAATATTACTTTCTGCTTTAGATAAAGAAATTTCTCCTGAAGAGGTTAAAGAGTTACTTTATCAATCGGTACCTTATGTTGGTTTTGGCCGTGCCCATAACTTTTTCGGCATTGTTATTAAAGTATTTGATAAAAAAGGAATTGAATTGCCTTTAGGTGATAGGGCGAATATTACTTCTGAAAATAGATATCAAAAAGGTCGTGAAATTCAAGAGAGTTATTTTGGAAGCGAAGTGGTTGAAATGATCAACGATACAACTCCCGAGGGTCAAAAACATTTCAATACCTTTTTAGAAGGTTTTTGTTTTGGTGATTTCTATTCACGTGATGGTTTAAATGATAACCAAAGAGAATTGATAACATTTGTTTTTATTGCAACTTTAGGAGGGTGTGAAAATCAGCTTAAAGGTCATATTCAAGCTAATTTAACACTAGGAAATACTAAAGAAATATTGATTTCCACCATAACAATTATTTTGCCCTATATCGGTTTTCCAAGATCTCTCAATGCTTTAAGTCTTATTAATGGGGCATGTTGATATCTTTTTATATTATGTTGTTTATAATAATCAATAGGTGAGATTATGAGATATAAATGTACAGTTTGTGGTTATATTCATGATGAAGAAGCAACAGGCATATTATTGAAAGATTTAGACAAATGCCCTATCTGTGGTCAACCTATTTCTAAATTTGTCAAGTTGGAAGAATCTCCATTAAATGAAAGTACCGAATTAACTGTATCTGATTTATCTTATGATAGAGATTTTGCAAAAAGTGATGTTGAAATCAGGTTCATGGATGAAATTCACCAGATGGCTGTAAATGGCCAATCAGTAGTGTCTGCAATGTACACGGAATTGCCAATGCCAAATTGGGATGAAATTTTGATTTTAGGCAATCAATTAAATCCGCAACCATTGGAATCTGATGTTAATGTAAATACTCAAACAATCATCGGCAAAAATGCAAAAAAACCATTAATTATTGAATCTCCAATTTATATTGCTCACATGTCTTTCGGTGCATTATCTAGGGAAACAAAAATTTCACTTGCTAAAGGAGGGGCAGGCATTAAAACAGCTCAATGTAGTGGTGAAGGAGGAATATTGCCTGATGAAATGAAAAATGCTTATAAATTCATATTTGAGTATGTTCCTAATCAATATTCAGTAACTGAATATAATTTGAAAAATGTTGATGCAATTGAAATTAAAATAGGCCAATCAACTAAACCGGGTCTTGGAGGTCAACTTCCGGGGGATAAAGTAACTTCTCAAATTGCTGAAATTAGAGGAAAAATGATTGGTGAAGATATTCACTCTCCTGCAACATTGCCTAATGTTTCAACAAAAGAAGACTTAAGGGATTTAGTCGACGATTTAAGAGAATGTTCTCAGGTTCCAATCGGCATTAAATTTGCAGCAGGTAGAATCGAAGAAGATTTAGAATATATTCTGCATGCTCAACCGGATTTCATAACAATTGATGGTCGTGGAGGATCAACCGGTGCAAGCCCAAAATTAATCAGAGATTCTACTTCTGTTCCAACAATATTTGCACTTTCACGAGCTCGTAAATATTTAGATGAACATGAAAGCGACATTGATTTAACCATAACTGGGGGGTTGAGAGTGTCTTCTGACTTTGCAAAAGCTCTTGCTATGGGTGCTAATGCAGTAGCTATTGGTACTGCCGTTATGATGGCTGCAGCTTGCCAACAATATAAAATTTGTGAGGGTGGAAACTGTCCAGTAGGTGTTGCAACTCAAGATGATGATTTGCGTAAAAGATTAAAAATCGAAATTGCTTCTAAAAGAGTTGAAAATTTTTTAAGAGTTTCTAATGATGAACTAAAGACTTTTGCACGAATTACTGGCCATAATGATGTACATGATTTAAATATTAATGATTTATGCACAATCAATTCTGAAATATCCAATTACACTGATATCAGACATGTTTAATTAAAAAAATAATGTGTATTAATGTTTTAGACATTAATACTTAAATTCATATGATTCTTCAACATCCATGATATTTCTGATTTCAGCTGTGGCATTGTCAAGGTAGAATGTACCCATTTCCCAATTATTGGATTCATATAATTCTTTAATATCTGGCATGAGTTCAAATGCTTTTTTGTTAATTTCTTCATTTTTATCAAGTATTGCCTCGCCATGGTATCTAAGGAAGTGTTTCCCGTCCCATGCAGCTATTTCAACATGAGGATTTGCTTCCATTTGTTTATATACTGCTTTGAATGTTCCAACTCCGAAGAAAATTTTATCTCCTTCTAATAAATGGAATCCAATCGGTCTTACTTTTGGTTTTTTGTTAAAATTTCATCTACTTTTTCAATATCTGACATGTTTACACCTCTCTTTATATATTC
>NZ_CAUJAM010000001.1:65000-185836 GCF_963082475.1 Methanobrevibacter sp. V14 | reverse complement strand
CAGTAGTGAAGTCCTTTTGTGTTTTGTTTGTGTACTATGGTTTTCTATGGGAATTTCATTTCGCTGCAAGCTTTCTCTATTACAATTATTACTTACTATTTTTTTCAACTGTTCTTTTTATTACTAAATAACCCTATTGAATTTTTTTAGTGATTTTATGAATATTAAAGTATTAGATACAACATTACGTGATGGGGAACAAACTCCTGGTGTTTCATTAACTCCTTTAGAGAAATTAAGAATTGCTACAAAACTTGATGAGATCGGTATTGATTTTATAGAAGCTGGTTCTGCGATTACTTCTGAAGGTGAAAGAGAATCTATTAAACAAATTACTAAACAAAATTTCAATGCTGAAACTTTAAGTTTTTCAAGACCTTTAACTGTTGATATTGATTATTGCATTGAATGTGATGTTGATGCAGTTAATCTTGTTGTTCCAACATCTGATTTACATATTTCTGATAAATTGAATATTACAAAAGATGAACTTATGGATTTATCTGTTTCTGCTATCGATTATTGTAAAGATCATGGGTTAATTGTAGAATTATCCGCAGAAGACGCTTCTAGAAGTGATTTTAATTTTTTAAAAACAGTATTTTTAAATGCAATTGATCATGATGTTGATAGGATTTGTGTTTGTGATACAGTTGGTATTTTAACTCCTGATTCATCATTTGAATTATTTTCTAAATTAAATGATTTGCCTTGTCCTATTGCTTGTCATTGTCATAATGATTTTGGACTTGCTGTTGCAAATACATTATCCTCTATTAAAGGTGGAGCATCTGAAATCCACACCACTATTAATGGTATTGGTGAGCGTGCTGGAAATACTTCTTTTGAAGAATGTGTTGTTAGTATTGATAGGTTATTTCCTGATTTTTCAACTAATGTTAAAATCAATGAAATTTATGATATTTCTAAATTAGTTGCAAGATCTACTGGTGTGTATATTCAACCTAATAAAGCAATTGTTGGTGAAAATGCCTTTGCTCATGAATCGGGTATTCATTCAGATGGAATTATAAAAAATTCTGCTACTTATGAGGCTATTACTCCAGAACTGGTTGGACGTAAACGTAAATTTATCATTGGTAAACACATGGGTACTCATGGTTTAGATAGTAGATTAAAAGAAATTGGTTTAAATGTCAATGAGTCTCAACTTAAACAGATTTGTGATGATATTAAAGAATTGGCGGATAAAGGTAAAACAGTCACTGATGTTGATTTACAAGTTATTGCAGATAATGTTTTAGAAATCAATCAGGAAGATAGGATAAAATTAAATGAATTAACCATTGTTTCGGGCAATAAAGTAATGCCTACCGCATCTGTTAAAATTTCTATAGATGGTGAAGAAATATTAAATGCAGGTGTAGGTTTAGGTCCAGTAGATGCTGCAATTAATGCAGTTAAATCTTTAGATATATTTAAAGATGTTGATTTAATTGAATATCACGTAGATTCTATCACTGGCGGTACTGATGCTTTCATTGATGTGATTATTAAACTTCAAAAAGAAGATAAGGTTGTATCGGCAAGAGGTACTGAAGCGGATATTATTAATGCTAGTGTTAAAGCATATATTGCTGGAGTAAACAGGTTGTTAAGTGATTAGCGTGTATATGGACAATATTATAATTCTGGGTTTCAGAGCATCAATTGATTCTGTTGGGGATATACTTAATAAAATTAATTCTATTAAACAAGATGGTGAAATTATACAACTTCTAAATGTGGAGTCTATTGTTTCAAAGAATCATATAATTCATGGGGTTAATCAGGCATTTTTAGCATTTAATCGTGGCGAAAATTTGGCAAATGATATAAGTGTTGAAATTGTTTTAAGATGTTCTGCACAAAGACAAATTTCAAAAGCTTTTAAAATGTTAGGTTTAAAAGAGGGTGAAATGAATTTATGTGCGGTTTTAATAAACTCGAATGATTACACTAATGAGTTATCTTCAATGTTTAATTTAGATAATAATGTTTTAATTCCAAATGAGAAAAATTTAATGGAAATCTATGATATAAGTGATGTTGAAACTCAGATGATGTCTCTTGAAGAGGTTATAATTGATAGAATTACTAAGCTTACAGTTGATTATTAACTGTATCAATTATAATGTCTAAATATTCTTTTTTAAGACAACTGTAATCCAGATTTTTTATTTCTACACATATTGCTTTTTGTTTCACACGATTATAATTTGGACAGGCTGTAATAAATCCACTTTTATCTGTACTTAGTGATTTTTTCAAATTCCAACAAATTGATTTTGCATTATCATGGGGAATAATTACATTAAGACCTCTTTTTTTGTAATGTAATGTATTAGGTATATGTTTTTTTACATACTCTGTTGCATTTAATGACATGTCAAGATTTTTTTAACATTATCAATTTCACTATCTACACCACTGCATACAATTTGTGAAGTTTTACTTAATTTTTGAGGTATTGATGTTTTATTGAAAATCTCTTTGTTGTTCGTTGAGATAAATCCTCCTTCTCCAACATTAATAATTTTTGGAGAACCTGTAGAGGCAACAACGATGTTTGAAATCCGACCTAATTTGTTTTTGTTGTCCCCAATACCTGCTGAAGCATCTTCAATAGTTAAAATATCCCTGTCATTGCAATATTTATTAATTGATTTCACATCTTGCTCGGCAGTATATGCCGCAAAACTTGTAAATATCAGTGCTGAATTGTCTTTGTAATTTAGGTCATCCATATATTCAGTATTAATTAATCCTTCATCAGTCTTTAAAGTGATGATATTTTTATTTAAAAATCGCCCAATCTGTTTAAATCCATGCCATCCGCCTTGATCAGGAATGATTACATCACCTTCAATAGCTGCAAGAGCAATAAAAATACTATTATTTCCACTAGAAGTAATTTTAACATGTTCTTTACATGTCAGTTCTTTAATTTTAGCAATACAACTTTCTTCATAGTTTTTTTCAATATTTCCTTTTGCAACTTCGCACATCACTTCCAAAGTTTTATTGGATGGTTTTTTAAATTTAAACATTGTTTTCACTTTTAAAGTACATGTCTAATGTGGTTTGTTTTGTGTGAAGCATTTCATTAAGCAATGTTCCTTGTTTAACATATCTGCTAATAGGTATTTTTAACTTTGTACCTGCATATCTTAAAGCATCTTTCAATGTTTCAAACTCTAAATATGGTCTTAACATTGCTTCTTTAATGTTTTCACGTACATTAAAAACACCTAATGGTACATATCCATCATAAGCTTCCCTAAGTATCAATAAACCTGACTGTTTTTTAATTTTAAGTAAATAATCTAGAACTGCCATTTTAGCAGTATAATAACATCCTCCAACAATGGAATATTCCTTTTTACCGCCATTGGTTTCATAATCGGAAAATATTAATTCTTCATTTTTCATTAATTTAATGAATGCTTCATACCATTCGTATTGCCATTCAGTTGGGGTTAAAATTATAATATAATAATTGTTTAGGGCTCCGAATTCATAAACTCTATAAGAGTCCAGTCTTTCAAATTTTCTTACTTCTTTTAAAAATTCATCTGCTAATGTTGAATCGCAGGCAGTAATTGACCAACGTGTTGGAACAAGCTTTCTTTTATTTTTAGTACCGATGGCTCCAATTGAGAATGCTTTTTGCATTGCGGTGAAAGGAACCTCTTTATCATGCAGGTTCAGAACAGCTTCTGTTGCTTTTAGGTCTGTATCATAAAATGTTTTTTCAAGATGCCTATCCCATCTAACTGCATCAATATCAAATTTTTCAATAACAGCACTTGGACCATGAGGCATACTGTCTTCTGTAAGCAAAGACCCTCTTGGTTTTTTTCCAAAAGTAGCTTCACTATCTATGGATTTGGATGCAAGAGATATATCTCTGAGCTTTTCAACAAAAGGATTTTCTAAATCATCAATTTTTATTAATTGCTTACCTCTAACTAGATTCATTCTGTAATTAATGATTTCATCTTGAGTTTTATTTTTTCCAATCCACTCTTCTGGAGAATCCATAATTGAGGTATCTCCCATTTGCGAACTCATCATTGGTCCGGCGTAAACTTTAGGATATGACCATCTACCAATAAAAACTGATGGGGGTGTTGTTCCTTCAAGATTTTTTCCAATCTTAACAGATTTCATTTGAATCTGTTCTGTTAATTTGGCTAAATATGCATTTTTAGTTGTTTTCATTGTTTTAAAAAAAGTAAAAATTAAAAATACTAATTAAATAGTATTTTTTTAACAGAATTCAATGGTTGCAGGTGGCTTATCACTAACTGATAAGGCAACATGTGTAACTTCAGAAATTTCTGAAGTGATTCTTTTTGAAATAGTTTGAACAACTTCCCAAGGAAGTTCTGCAACAGATGCAGTCATTGCATCAATGGAGTTAACCACTCTAACTATAACAAGGTATCCAAAGTCTCTTCGGTCTCCTTTAACGCCGGTAACTTTAGTATCAGTTAAAACAGCAAAGTATTGCCATACATCTTTGTCGATGCCTGCAGCTTCAATTTCATCACAAACGATTTTATTTGCCTTTCTACAAATTTCAACATTTTCTCTGGTTAACTCACCAACTACTCGAACCCCAAGACCGGGTCCTGGGAAAGGCTGCCTGTAAACAGTTGTTGCAGGCAAGTCTAATTCATCACCAATTTCTCTTACTTCATCTTTGTATAAATCACGAATTGGTTCACAAAGTTCTAAAACCATTCCGCTAGGAAGAGCTAAGTTGTGGTGGGATTTGATTTTGCCTTTGGTTTCAATCCAATCAGGGGCAATAGTGCCTTGAACTAAGTATTTGGCATCGTATTTTTTTGCTTCTCTTTCAAATACCTCAATAAACACTTTTCCAATAATTTTTCTTTTTTCTTCTGGATCGTCAACACCTTCAAGGGCATCCATAAATTCATCAGAGGCATC
The DNA here is from genome assembly GCF_963082475.1 of Methanobrevibacter sp. V14. NCBI lineage: Archaea > Methanobacteriati > Methanobacteriota > Methanobacteria > Methanobacteriales > Methanobacteriaceae > Methanobrevibacter > Methanobrevibacter sp. V14. The sequence continues at coordinate 180,877 of NZ_CAUJAM010000001.1, read as the reverse complement.
AACAAATTTGAAATTTAATCTGTCTTTAAAAGTATTGGTTACTTGTTCAACTTCCCCTTCTCTTAAAAGACCATGATCAACAAAAATCGCAGTTAAGTTATCTCCAATAGCTTCATGAACAAGAACGGAACAAACTGAACTATCTACTCCACCAGACAATGCAATTATAGTTTTTTCATCACCAATCTGTTTTTTAATTTTTTGCACAGCATCTTCGATAAATTCTTTAGGACTTAACATTTTATTCCTCTTCTTCATCTTCTTCGTAATCTTCAATAATTTGTTTAATCATAGCTTCAAGCCCATTGTCATTTCCTGATTCAATAGCTTCAAAGATATCATCAAATTTAACAAATTTTTCTAATTTTACAGATTTAGCACCAATACCTGAGATTTTAAAATCATATTCTCCATCACCGATTGGGAGGGTAACATATTGTTTTTTCAATCCAATTTTAAATTCATTTGCTTTATCTCTTAAATCATCAGCGTTATCAATCATAATTACACCTATTTTTGACATATTTCGTAAAAATTTTTAAATATTATTTCTCCTTTTAGAGTATGATGCACTTCTGGATGGAATTGTATTCCGTAAACATCTTTTTTTGCATGTTTAAAGGATTCGACATCGCATAAGTTTGAACTAGCTAAGACTTTAAATTCATCAGGGATTGTTTTTACTTCATCTTTATGTGAAGACCAAACATCCATTTCAGGGGCAAGTCCTTTAAATAAGTTTTCATCATCATTAATATTAATTTTAACTTGAGCATAACTTTCAGTGTCAGACGTTGTGACTTCGCCACCATATGTTTTTGCAATTAATTGGTGGCCTAAACAAATTCCTAAAATCGGAATGTCAAAATGCTTAATGTATTCCTCACTATTTCCAGCATCTTCAAGAGACGGACCTCCACCTAAAATTAATCCAGTTGGATTTTTAGCTTCAATTTCTTCTATTGAAAGAGTGTTTGAAACTATTTCAGACGGGATATTGAGGTATTGCAAACTTCTCTGAATTCTATGATTATATTGGCCTTTATTATTAATCACTAAAATTGTCATGTTATACTCCATCAAAATATAATGATATTATTTTTGGTGTTTGTATTTATATATAGTTCATTAAAACATGGAACGATAACACTAATAAGAAACATGATGCATCACAAAATTAACCTCTATAAAAATATTACATTTTAATATTTTACTTCATCATATTTATAATTATAGTTTTATTTTCATTTTTTGATGGTTTTTGGGTTTGTCTCTTCCAAAAACTTGTGTGATTTGAATTTCCACTAGTTTTTGAATCACGAAATTTTTTCTTTATTTTAAAAACCTTGTAGAAACCATCCTTTAAAATATTTGTAATGCTCTGTAAATGTTGTATAATACTTTTTTGAGTTTTGTTTCCTTATTTTGGAGTGATGTACTTCTACTATAGTTTCCACCGCCAAATCTTCATTTTATTACAAAAATAACACTTTCTACATTCATTCTTCGTGCGTAAACATCGTGCCAGAAGATTGTAGCGCCGTTTAGTCTGTAATGTCCTGTTTTTGCTCGTGTTTTTAATGGTATTTGGTCATGCTCCTAATTCTTCGTTAATGCATTTTTTTATGGGTTCTGTATCGTATGCTCTGTCTGCTAGGGTGTAGTGTGGTTTGTATGATTTTAATTGTCTTATTGATGCTATTGCGAATTGTGTATCGTATTTTGGACCTCGATTTGCTGCGTAATTTAAGATCATTCTTGTGTCGACATCGATTGCAATATGTTTTTTAATGTAACTTTTTCTGCATTTTCCCCTTATTTTTGCGTAATAATGGTCAGCATAGTCACTTGTGTGGCCAGTTCCATCCATTGTAGCCAATTCACAATCTATTGGATGTATAAATAATATTAAATTGTTAATTCTTTCAATTTTGTATTGACATTCGGACAAAGAATTTCTGGATTGTTGTGTAATGTGTAACTTTGTAAAGTTTTAAAAATTTGGTTATTTTATCAGAAACGTCTAAAAACTCAATTATTTGATATGTTGATTTTAAGTAAGTTTTCATTAATAAAATAGTAAATAATTGTGGTTGATTATAATATGATTGCTATAATCACTAGAATACCTGAAATATCCTCTTGCATAGTTAAATGTTAATTCAACAAAATCAAGCAATTTATTTTGGTTTAACCAATTTTAAATAGTTTTTCCCCATTTGTTTTTCCATTAATCTCAAGTCCAAATGTTTGAATGTCTACAATTAATAGTAATATGGAGAATAGTTTATTTTACTATACATATTAATAATTATTCTCCATTCTACTATTTATAACTTTCCATCATGTTTTTTGATTAATAGCAAGTATTATTTCAAGTAAAAAATTAAAGCAATAAAATCGCTTAAACTCTAAATTTAGCATTCTTGAAAAATTTTTGCGAAGAACAAAATCAAGTGTAAACCAAAGAAGAATAAAATATTAAAATCAAAAATAAAGAGAAAATATGAATTATCTGACAAAATAAGCAAATATTAACGATATTCACTCAAATTTTGACATGGTTTCTACAAGGTTAAAAATTAAAAATCAGTACCAAATCGGACACTTCCAATTTATAAATAGAATCCCCCAAAACTTAACTTTCTAGTAATGCTGAAACAAAGGGGAGATTTAAAAATAACAAAATTATGAAAAAATTTTGCTTTTAAATGCATAGATTCGCCATGGACATTTAATCACAAAAAATTAAAATTCAGTTGACTCTTGAATATTGTCCCAATTTTCACAGAACCACTCATGAGTCCTTTCAAGTCCCTCGTCAAATGAAACTTTAGGAGAGTATCCTAAGATATCTTTTGCTTTATCAATTGAAGATAATAACTTAGTTTTTGCATCCCAATCACGACGGGCAACATAATTAATACCTGCTTCGTTTCCAGTTAATGTATTTACCCTGTTAGCCATGTCGATTACTTTGTGATCTTTACCTGAACCTAAATTGATAGCTTCACCTATAGCTTCTTCTTCAATGCCCATAGCAACCAAACCATTACAGATATCATCGACAAAAGTCCAATCCCTTGTTTCTGAGCCATCTCCAGTAATTGGTAAAGCTTGCCCATTTTTAGACCAGTACATAAAGTTTGGAATAACGTTTCTGTATTTACCTGGAACTTCACCAGGACCAAATACATTAAAGAATCTTGCATTTACAATGTCCATATCATATAAGTTATGGAAATAATTAGTATAAAGTTCTCCTAAGAGTTTTGTTACCTGATAAGGAGTGTGAAGTGAAATTGAAATATCGTGTTCTTGGAATGGCATTTTAGAGTCAAGGCCATAAACACCACATCCAGATGAAGAGTAAACAAACCTATCAACACCAGTAAGTTGTGCATATTGAAGTACTTTTAAAATTCCAATACCGTTAACCATTAAATCTTTTTCAGGATTATCAACACTGTTTTGATTTGCAAAGTGGGCCGCTAAATGATATACGTAATCTGGTTTTTGTTTAAATACTCTTTTTAAAACAGCATCATCTAAAATATCCCCTTGGATAAACTCAATATTATCTCTAGAAGGAATATTCCATTCATATGCAGATGAAAGATTATCCAAAATAATTACTTTTTCAGCACCTAAGTCTGAAAATTTACGGGTTAGATTACTTCCAACACAACCTGCCCCACCAGTTACAAGGATTGTTTTATCTTGATATTCCATATATTCTTTCATAATTATCATTTTAAATTTATTTTTTAGCTCTGCCAACTCTGCGAGCAATAACCATTTCTCCAACGGAAATTAACCCTGCAAAGAATTTTTCAAGTCCTCCTGTTGCCCAAATTGCTTCACCAAATGTAGAACTCATAATATTAGCTTCATATTCTTTAGGGGAAACTTTTTGGCCAGTTGTCTTTTTAGATACTAAAGCAGATGCCAACATTAATTCATCCCAAGTTACTCCCTTGAGTTGGTTTTGCATCGCCTTATATAAACTTTCAACTTTAATGTCATATAAATCTGATAGCAACACCACAATATCACAAGAACGAATCATACCTATTACCTGATTATCATCATTCAATACAGGAACTGTAACAAATTTATTGTTTGCAGTTAAAATTACTGCTTTTCTTGCAGGATCATCTTCATGAACTGTAGAAACTTGATCAGAACTATTCATTACTTCTGAAATTTTTTCATTACCTTCCCTTAGACCTTTTGTAATGTCAAATGCTGTAATCCATCCAATTAATTGTTGTTTATCATTTACAACAGGACAAGTAAACCGTCTAACTTCCTCCATAGCTTTTGAAGATTCAACAACACTATCATTAGCGTTTAAGTATACGAAATTTTTATCCATCAATTCTTTTGCTTTCATAAACAGACACCTTTTTATTCAATTTCAACTCTTTTAAGCGCTCCTACCGGACAATGATTAGTACATTCAACACATCTTATACATTTATCATTGTCTAAAACAACTTTACCATCCACTAATTCAATAGCGCCTGTTGGACAATTCTCTTCACATAAATAACAATTTACACAAGATTCATGATTTACCTCAATGAATCTGGAATGTAAGACTGGTCCGATATATCTGTCTAACTCAATTGCAAAGTCATTTAGTGAGATTTCCCGACAAGCACCACATCCTATACACATTTTTTCATTGATATAGGGATATAATTCATCTTCAATTAACTCAATTCCCCAATCAATATCTAAATTCTCAAAGAATTCTTTAAATTCAAGAGTAAATGCATTTGTAGGACATAAGTTTGCACAATCATCCCAATTATTATCATCGACTGAATAATCAATTGAAATACTGTTCATACGAACTACTCTATGGGCACAACTGACATTTATTAAATCATATTCAATTACTTCCCTTTCATCTTCATGATTATAACTAATCTTATTATCAATCAGTTTAATTGCTGAAACAGGACAAGTTTGAACACAAATTTCACATTTAACACATTTTTCAGTTATTTTAGCCATTCTAAAAATATTAGCTGGTTCGATTGCATTAACTGGACATTCTCCAACACAGGTATTACACCTTACACATCTAGGTGAAACAGCAAATATTTCTTCATCTGCACTAAAATCGTCTAGTGCAAACTGAAAATCATCACCATCATCATCTAACTCAACAGATTTTAAAAGAACTTCACGTTCTAAGTTTTTTACCTGTTTTATAAAAGATACATTCATTTTAATACCAACTAAATAATTTATTCTTATAATTGTATATGATTTTCATTATTTAAAAAATTCCTCTAAATCTTTTAAAGTAGGAAATTTTTCCATTCCAAATCCTTCAATAGATTTACTAGCTACCCAATTTCCGATATTGCATGATTTTTCCAAATCATATCCTTTTAAATATGAATATAAGAATCCGCTGTTGAAACTGTCTCCAGCACCAGTGGTATCGACAACATCGCATTTAAATGATTCAACTTCACATTCTCTTGAATTGTTAATTGCAAATGCTCCTTTTGATCCTCTTTTTACAACAACAGTCTCTATTCCCATGTCTAAAAATCCAATAGCCAATTTTTTTAAAGGATCTTTATTATTATTACATAATAATCGCAATTCTGATTCATTTATCAGTAATATATTAGTTCTCTCAAGTATGGGCTTTAATTCGTCAAACCCTTTTTTAACATACAGCATTCCAGGATCAAAACTTAATATGCATTCATCATTGAGTTTTTCTAATAGATCTATTTGAGCTTTAAATGAATCTCCAACAAAGGAAGTATAATGCATTATTTTACATCTCATAATGTTTAACGGATTAATCTCACCAATTTTTATTTCATCATTAACCCCTGGATCAATGTAGAGACCACGATTACCTTCCCCATCGACAAAACCTAAGCATTTTCCAGTTGATCCTGTTTCTGAGTAGATTAAATTATTAGTGTAAACTCCATTTACAGCTAAATGATACTCCATTAAATCCCCATCCGCATCTTCGGCAATTTTACCGATAATTGAAGTTGAACAACCTAAACGGGCAAGACCAACAATAGTGTTAGTTGCTGATCCCCCCGGAGTGTCAGTTTCACTTTTAATAAAACTTTCCCCATCTTTTGAGACTATATTCTCTACTGAATAGAGCTTATCTACATTTAACGCTCCAAATCCGATAATTTCAGCGTTTAAATCATTGTCAAAAATTTCCATCTTTAAAACCTTACTTTAAAATATCTAATAGATTAATATTTTTATCTCCAAGTTTACCATCAAAGTTGCCTGCAGATATTCCCATTACACCATCAAATTCTAAAGCAGCATCAATACCTGCTTTGACAGCTTCATTCATGGATTTTTCATCAATTGCATTTATTACAACTTCAGGAATATACTTGACACCTTCTGGAACTTTAGATTCATCACCTAAACGTTCTTTTAGAGAAGGACAATAAACATGATTTGTAGTCGGACCGATTTCTGGATAATTGGTTTCTGGTTTTGAAGCGGCAGAACATATATCGAATGGTGTTGTTGCTCCTTCCACATTCATGATAGCTTCAATAATGGCATCACCAGCATCCAAGACTGCTTCTTGAGTTTTGCATAAATACCAGAAATTACCTCCCATAGTTCCATCATTTATTTTAAATTTGTCTTCAATCTGAAAATCCGGTACAGCAATTGGCACATTAATCATTTTTCTTCCATATTCTTCAACAACCCATTCATATCCATCGCCACAGTGCCCTACAATCCCCATCATTTCAATATATCCATCACTTGGCTTATCCGAGTAGTCGAAAATGCGTGTGAATGGTTTAACTAGTACATCTTGTCTCAATTTATAAGATAGTTCAAATGCAAATTTGTCTACATCGTTGCCACCTAACCAGTATTGTACAATTGCTCCAAATCTATTATCTGGAGTCTGTGATTCATCTAAAAATCCTTCTACTCCACCTTCCACTCTTCCAATAACTGCACTTGGAGTTGAAGTTGAGTCATATGCCGCTCTTTTTACAATAGCTTCATTAGGGCCTGTAATTAAGGCTCTTACATATTTTCCTTGAAATGCTTCAAAGAATGTGTCTTGCACGTTATCATAATTCATTTTATACACCTAACCTAATCCACCTATATCTTGACCGCGAATATTATTTCTCATCTCTTTACTGGCTTTTAATAACTCCCCATAGTTTTCGTCAGTTATTATCTGAATTATTGGATAGTTTTTAGTAAATGCCGTGAAAAACTTATTTTTAATATCCGCATTGATATTATAGTCATCGAATAGTTTTTTTAAATCTTTTGAAAAATTATAATCCTTAATAAATTGTAAAACTTTATTTTTATCATATTCTGCATAAATATTTGCAATTACTGCGGTTGTTACAGCACTTGGAGATATTATTGCAATTTCAGCTGCTTTTAAAGGATATTCATTACCATTGAATGATATGCTGATGCCATTGTTTTTGCAAGCGAAATCTAGCGGTTCTACATCGGTAATGCTATCACCAATATAAAGTATTTCATTGGCATTAATGTTGTCTTTTTCAATAATCTTATCAATAGCTAATTTTTTTCCTTGACCGCCAACAACTTCTATATCTTTGATTTTCTCATAAATTCCCATTTTTAGAATTTGATTAAATAAAATATCATCGAATAACTCATAATCTTCCGGATTAGTTAAAATTAAATCTTTAAATTCGATGATTTTTTGAACTTCCTCTTTATTTAATTCCAATCCATCCACATCAACATTTGTATAATATGTATTTTCAAAAGGAACTTCCATATAATCAGAAACTGCTTTAATATATTGACCGTAACTTGTGCTTACAATATATGTATTCATAGCTTCTTTCAAATAATTTAATAGGAATCTTGAGTCGGGAACAGCGCAAATATTATTCTGTGAAAAATCAATGAAATCATCATTAGTAAGATTTTCAACTACAAAGAACGGTAAAATTAACTTCAAAGTGTTGCCCGCTTTATAATTTTCCTTTTTAACTATCTCTACTAAATAATCGTCATATGAACTAAGGATTTTAAATAATTCCCCACCATCCTGAATGAAATTAACTGCCAGTTCATAAGCGTTGTCATTTAAGGTCAGTGGACCTTCACAATCGGTAATAAATGATTTTTCGAACATGATTCACCTAAAGTTAACTATCCTAATTGCATCTAGCGGACAAATTGCTTCGCAAGTTCTACAATAAATACATTTTTCACTGTCAAAATCTATTTTATCATCTTCAGTTAATGATAAAGCCTCGACTGCACAATTTTTAACACAAATTCCACAAGCCTGACATTTATCATCTGCAAGTGAAAAGTCCCCAGTTCTTTGCTTGTATAAATAAGACCTTGCATAGTATAAGTCTTGATCTTTACTGTAAAAGTAATCATCATATGCTCCAATAGCATCAAATTGACATGTTTCAACACATTTTCCACAGTATATGCAATTATTGTTGATTGTAATTGGATTTGGACCATTTAATTCAATTGCATTAACCGGACAAACATTGTAACATTCCCCGCAAGCTATGCATTTTTTATCATAAACCTCAATATTCCTATCCATTAGATAAGATCCAACTAATTTTGTGAATTTATCAATTTCTATACGAGTATCTAAACTAATCTTTAACTCTCGCTCCATCATGTCATTAACTTTACATTCAATGAAATGTTCAAAGCTTTGATCATTGAATTCTAAAGCAGTATCTTTTCCTACTTTTTCTAAAACTTTATTTAAGCTAATTAAATCTAGAGACAATTTTTTAACATCATAGTCTATGATGCTGGATACGATATCATAAGATTTGATTTCACTATACATTCTGTAAGCTTTTTTACGTGAAGAATACTTTATAGCTGTTGAAGGGCAAGAATGCATACATTCCTCACATCTTGCACAATATCCTGGGTTGATATAAGGCAGTTTATTGGTTTTGCCTACATTAATAGCTCCCATTGACGGACATACTCTTGTACAGGTCATACAGCCAATACACTTATTTTGGTCAACAACAATGGCCTTACCTCCTTTAACTGTTTTAGGAAGCAATTCCCCATATTTAATCGCATCAGTGGGACATACTCTAAAACAATATCCGCATCTAACACATGTATCCTTATCAATTTTACTGTGAGGTTCATGTTTTCCGTCGGATACAATATGAATTGAACCATTTTTACATGCCTGAACGCATGCTCCACATGCTTTACAAAGCTTAGTGTTAATGTTTGGAACATTTTCTTTTAAAGGAGGATCCATATTTACATCAAGAGATATTGCATCATAAGGACAAGCATTGCGACACAATACACAACCAAAGCAAGTATTTCTTAATTTAATAAGACCATCGCTTTCATCAAGATAAATTGCATCAATAGGGCATGATTGAAGGCACGGTTTATCAATACATGCCATGCACCTAGTTTGGTCAACAATATAATCCACATCAACATGCCTTAGTGGTCTTGGTGTTTTAGTAAAACTATCAATCATAACACTCACTCCATAAATAGCTCACCATTTAGATTAGATGCCTTTACTGTAACGTGAATATTTTCACCATCATCAAGTGAAAACTTAGCAATGAAGTACTTAATTACTGAAAAGGGACAAGTTTGGTAACAAATACTGCATCTTAAACATCTATCTTTATCTCTCACAATTGTATCATTTTCTCCATCAAATGAAATACATCCAGTCGGACAATCTGGAATGCATAATTGGCATTTTTTACATTTTGATTTATCCCAATCAATAATTCTGACTTTAAGCCTGTTAACAGCATTAGTTATTATTTCTAGAGATATTTCTTCATCAGGAATTATTTTTAATGCCTTATCCAATATAACTGAAAGCGGCACGTCATACTGTAGAAGCCCATCCTTTTCTAAAGAGCGCAAGTCTTCCTCTTTTGAATTAATGTAATCCTCAAGATAATTTACACACAAAAGTATTATATCCTTTTGATCTTGGAGGTTTTCAATAAATACCCCTTTCATTGCACCATTTACAGGACAAACATTAACACACTCCCCGCAAGAGATGCATTTAAGCTGATCAACAACCACTTTTCCATCATCTAGACCAATAGCTTCAACAGGACATTGCTTCATACATTTTTTACATTTAATACATAAATAATCATCAACAATGTATTGCCTTTTTGATGGAATAATATTGAATTCCGGTAAAATTAAATGATTCAAACCACACTCTAATGTTTTTGGATCTGTCGGGCAAACTTCAGCACAAAAACCACAACGAATACATGCTCCTGCCGTGATTACAGGATATGTTAAACCTTCACCATCTTCACTGTCTTCATCACGAACTAATTTAATTGCATTTGGCGAAGGGCAAGATACAGTACATGCTCCACAACCGATACAGTATTCTTTATTTACTTTTGGAAAGTCTCTGAAACGTTCCGGTTTTTCAACAATTTCAGGTTCGGATTTTGCATTGGCAAATGCATCTGCCCAAGCTTTTCTAGCAAAATCGTAAATATACCACATTAATGAGGCCATTTACCTCACCTCATCTAAACGTTTTGTAATCGTTTTTCCAGATTCATTTGTTATGGCTACTCTTTCAGCACATGCAACACAAGGATCACATGACGCATAAGTAGATACGGCATCGGCAACTGTTGGAACATCACGAATCATGTATTTTGCACAAGAATCCATATTTGGAATACTTGGAGTTCTAATAGTTATGTTTTTGATTAAATTACCATTAGTTTCAACCATATAGGTAACTTCACCACGTGGAGCTTCATTTTTACGCATTGCATAACCTGATTTAATTTCAGCAGGAGTACGAACTTCACCATCAGGCATATTTTCAATAGCTTGTCTAATTAAACTAATTGATTCTGGAATTTCATCGAATCTTGTTAATGTTCTTGCATAATTGTCCCCTTCCTTACGTTTTATAACTTTAAAATCAAAATAATCATCATATGTGTAATGTCCTATGCGGTAATCTTCCTTTACATCAGATGCTCTTCCAATAGGTCCCACAGACCTTCCTTTAATAGCCTCTTTTTTAGACATATACCCTATGCCTTTGCACCTTAAACCAAGTGCAGGACCTTCTGCAAATAGTGCTCTGACTATATCAAAACGGTCTTCTATCTTTTTAAGATTTTCAAGAATTGGATTAAAATGGCGCTCATCTGCATCCATCCTAACACCACCAACTACATTCCAACCCATATTAACTCTATTACCCGTTAAAAGTTCAATAGCATCCATTGCATACTCCCTTAATTCTAAAACATGCATGAATAATGTTTCATGATCCATTGATTTGAAAAATGTGGAATTTGCAAGTAAATGACTCTGAATCCTATCAAGTTCATTGGTTATAACTCTTAAAAATTGAGCTCTTGGCGGTACAGAAACATCTGAAATTTGTTCGATAGATTCTGCAAATGTTTGTGTGTGTTCATATGAACAAATACCACATACTCTTTCAGATAGATAAATTCCTTTCTGCCAAGTCTTTCCTTCAATTATTTTTTCAATTCCCCTATGCACATAACCATATTCAAGTTCGGCTTTAACAACTCTTTCACCTTCAGTTTGAAGTTTTAATCTGATAGGTTCTTTTAAAGCCGGGTGAATCGGACCAATTGGTACTATCATTTTTGTTCCCTCCCACGATCAGCAATAGCTTGAGGTCCAACAGCTAAAATAGCTTCTAATATTTCATTAGGTCTTGGTGGACATCCTGGAATTTCTGCTGCAACGGGGATGAAATTAGATGCAGGTGCATTTACGTGACCTCCTTCCTGATTAAATACATCTCCAGATATTGGGCAGTTTCCAACTGCTACGGCAATTTTTGGTTCAGGAGCCTTATCATAAATTCTTTTTAAGTTATCCTTCCATTGTTCGGTTACAGCACCTGTTAACAATAGAACATCAGCTTCGCGAGGATTATTGTGAACATATATACCATACTGCTCTAAATCATATCTTGGAGATAATAATGCAACACACTCTACGTCACACCCATTACATCCACCACAATTTACAATACAGACGTGAATTGAGCTTTTTCTCACAACATCCTTAATAGCGTCTAACATCGTACTCCCTCTTTATTTCAATAATATAATATAAAATAAACATCAATATTTAGCTTCTTTTTTTAATAATTCAAATAATTCTAATTGACCTTCTTTTAAGGCATCTTCATAAGATTTTCCATTTTTAATTTTATTTACCATGCTCATTTTGAGATTTTTAGCATCTTCATGAGTGATTAACTCCAAAGTATCGCTGAACCAGCACAATCTCAAATCAGCATTTAATTTCTGATAAATACAAATATCCTGAGCAGATTCAAATGTTGCATGTAATGCTTGTAAATCCGACATATTTAATGAATTAAATAATATTTCTTCTAATTCTTCAGTAGTGCAGTTAAATTCCTTAGAAAGCGGAACTATAATGTCCCTCTGCCAGGCATAACTTCTTATTATTCTAGTCTGCATTAATTTCAATTTAGCATCGTCGTCCATTTCCATCATCCTATACTACTCATTTTCAATAATGCATATGCAATAATACCTAAAATTAATCCAGCTGCAGTTTCTTTTCTACCATATCCCGGCCTTTCACCCATTACAAATCCTGCAAGGAGAAAACCTACAGCCGATAAAATAATATTGCCTGAATTAAATCCTAAAACCCATCCTACAGTTGAAATTATGGCAAATGGAGTATTGAACCCGGTTACTGCTACAAATGGTTCAGCATGCTTACTATAACTGTAAAGTAAACCAATAATTGATCCTGCTGCAAATGTAAGTAAATAAATCATATAATCAAACATAATATCCCTACATCACCTTATAAAGCAATATAAATGAACAGATTATTGCCATGAATGTTATTGTAAAACATAATTTCTCCATACTTTCTATTTTATGTGAAAAATTGCCTTTTGCTTGGAATAAAAACACAGCCAGAATAATTCCCATAATTACAATAGGAGCAAGGACAGCTGAGTGCAAAAATGTTGCAAGTAAAGCAACGAATATCACGCCAACAGCAACCAATGCGGTCAAATACACAAATACATCTTCACTATTCATACTACCATTCCTGAAAATATCATTACTATAGTTCCAAAGAAGCAAATTGCTCCAATGGTAATTTGAGTCATGACTGAATGATTTGGACTTAATAATGGAGTAGTTGCATTAATAAATCCGGTGACAAATGAAATCACAACCATTCCAATCAAATATCCCACAGCATCCAATGGACCGAAGAATATTGTTAAAAATACCCAAAGCAATACATACCATGCAATTGATTCGGAAAATAACATGAATCCTCTTAAGAATCCAAAGTGCTCAGTTTCAAATCCAGATATTAAAACTTTATCTTTAGTTATTCCAAATGGAGAGTATGGAGATTTTGTAATAATCAACATGAAAAACATTAAGGCCGCAAGTGGAATTGAAAATACTAAAGGGCCATGAACAGATTGGTAAGTAATTATTTCCCCAATATTCATTGAACCTGTCATCAAGTAAACGAATATAATGGCTGCGAATAATGGGAGTTCAGTTGCCGCTGAAAGTACAGCCCTTACACAACTTAATTTACCATATGGCGAACCGGAACTTGACCCGGCGTTATGCTCAACAATTTTGTAAACTGCATAAACGCCAAATAATATTAATAATGAATCATGAGCCACAGGTCCCGCAATAACACCAACAACCCAAATCAAAGCTAATATAAACACAATACCGACATAGAAAACTTTAGATGTAGTTTTTGGAATTGCTGTTTCCTTAAAGAAAAATTTTAATGAATGTATCAATTGCTGGACAATAGGCGGTCCTGGACGTTTCTGTACACGTGCCATTACTTTCCTATGCAAACCTAGAAGCAAACTCCCTGCTAGAAATGCAATAATAACTTGAATTAATATTTCTGCCATTAAATTCATAATACCACTCTAATACCCAGTAAATGGTTCTTTAACCCTTTCATCCGCATCTTCAGGTTTTGGTTTGGCCATAGTTAATAAACCAAGAGATAAAACCCATAATGGAATACCAAATATAGATACAGTATAAACTACCCATGCATCGAAGTTGATTATCAAGCATGAAAGAATAGCTATTGATGATAATGCCAATAATATAATACACACGATTTTTTGATTTATCATACTCTCTACCACAATACCAATAATAATATTTCAACAGCCCTTACAATAATAAACAATGAACTTAAGTGGATAATGACGATGAATGGAGATCCAGCAGTCCTGAACATCTCCGCTTTACTTGCAAAGAACGGTGCCACTCCACTTTCACCCAGAATACCAATCAACATCAATATTGCACCAAATACGACCATCGGACTTGCAGGCATTTGAGATAAAACCGCAAGAGACAATGTTCCAGTTGCAGCAAGAATAATAGCCGCACCACCAAATAACGGTAAACTACACATCATAGCTATTAATCCATAATTAAATGCAGAGTTCAGTACAGTAGTTTGCTTAACCGCCGATACGATACCAATGTTTAAAATACCTACTAACGCCATGAATAATGTGAAGTTAAATAAATCCCCAGTAATCATTGCTCCTGCAGATGCAATACCGCAAATAATTGATAAAAATCTTCTTTGTTTAAATTCTTTAGGACCTACTTTTACCTCAGTATTATTTAAATAATGCATAGTAGCTTCGATTTGAGTTTCGGGTTTACTTAATGCAATTAATAAGGTAAAACCAAGTAAAACTGCAAACAAGAACAAATTAAATGGAGTTAAATATAATACGATATCTCCAAGTGGAATTATTCCAAGTAAATTTCCCCCTAATGTAACGAAATCCATTTTCTCACCTACTCATTATCAATATCTTCCCTCATAAGCAGACCTATTAAACCTACTTTTGAAGCTACTTTTAATAATAATCCGCATGCCGCTAAAAATAAACTTAATATCCAATATTGCGGAGCTACAAAGAATAATAAAAAACCAATTATCCATATACACCATGCAATACCTGAAACTCCAGCAACACCATCCAACACCAAAACAGGAAGACCTCTTGCTTTTTTAGATAATGCATACAATACAATTCCTCCGCCAGCTACTGCTCCTCCAGTAAAACCAGTTAAGAAAATTCCATATCCTATTAAGACCAGTGCTATAAAATTGGGTGCAGTAGTCATAATTTCCATGTCTAAAGAGAATGCCTGTGGAAACATTGAAGAAGATTTAGTTAGATTAGCTCTTGGATCTTGTTCTATCTTACGCATTTCTCTTGTAATCAAAATTTCAGAAATAGCCAAGGTTTCAGCCAACTCCACTACCAAACCTGGCAAGATTAATGCTTCTGCAAGATCGGTTCCAACAGCAGAAACAACAAATATCATAGCAAGACCTACAATGTCAGTTAATATAAGAATGTGCAATTCTTTTCTTTTCATTGCTATAGCCATGGTAGCTATAAAACCAACTATTAAACCAGCATAAATTGCAGGCAAATACATATCAACAAAAACATGAGAAACAAAAAGCATTAATTATCCCTCCTCATTTGTTTTTTTCTTGCTTTATCATCGTTTGCCTTGACTTCATAAGCTACCTGTGCAGAACCATTTACTGCACGAGCAACATCTTTTTTAATCTCTTCAGCATCATTTTTTCTATTCATCGTATAATTAATAGATAACCATGAAGCAATGATAAATGACATCATCAGGATACTAGATTCAAGTATAGTATCGAAACCTCTTGTATAATACAATATTTCATCTATAAGTCCACCTGGAGATGAATATATTGATGTGCCAAAGTAAGGAGATATTGATGATATCCACTCTGCCAGCGGTGACATATACCCAGTAATCATTCCCAAACTAGCTGCATTTTCAGGATATTGAGGATTTATCTCACCTACTTCCTTTAGTGGTTCTCCACCTCTATCATAAGGCGCTAAAGATAATCCATCATCAATTTGCTCTTGTGGAGCAGGCCTAACATATAATTGATCTGGATTTAATGCTAATGGCACAATTAAACCGATTATTAAAATAATTCCAAGGCCAAATGCAAAAAGACGAGGAATATATTTCGGGTCTGCCAATTTATTCCATAAAACTCCAATCCTCATACATCTGCCCCTATTTCTTCTAAACGAATAATAGCTCTAAATAAAATTAAACTAATAATAACAGTAGTTGCAAGTAATGTTAATAAAGCTAAAACATGATTATAACATAATAAAACTAAACAAACACCAATGGATGCCACTTCAGTATTGAATGTCCTAACAATTGGATCATTAACTCCAGGACCCCAAGCAGTTGCAATACTTCCAACAATTGCAAGAAAGATTCCGAAGTAGAAAAATAATGAAACACTAACCATTAACATCACCATTTAAAAGTTTCTTTTCTCTAATCTCCTTAATTTTAACAATAGATAAAATAAATACTACAGTTGATAAAGGGCCTGCCAGTGCTGCAAATAAAGCAACATCCAAATATCTAAATAATACCACAGCCAAAAAAAATCCGGCATCAAGTATTGAAAACATTATGATCTTATCCAATGGTTTTTTCACAAATATTATGCCGAATGCGCCAATAATCATTAAAGCTATTGCAATAATTGATACTACAATCTCCATCTTTTCTCACTCCAATAGTATCTCATCATCTAGTCTTTTTAAAGTATGAGCAATAGCATTAGCACTAATTGTTGAGCAAATAAAGAATGCTGCAGCAACAATAAGGGCAAATGGAGTATTAATTAATAATGCAATAATTGCAGAAACCCCAAAACCTATAACATTTATATATAACAATCTTTCAGCCCTATTTTTTGCTACCAAAGCTCTTAATGCTACAAATATGACTATACCCCCAATAATTTCAACATACATATAATCACTCTCTAGCATGCCTATTGAATTTTTCGGCTATTTTTCCTAAAACTACTGAGATTTTAACTTGACTAATGCCCATTATGGTGAAAATAGAAATAACCATTCCAACAATGAACATTTCCGGAGTTAATCCAATGAAAGATGTTAAAAATATTATTGCAGTAGCAGTTAAACAGCCAGTAGTTCCGGCATAACCCGGATCAGCACATAACCTATTTCCAATAAACACTAAAAATGCCGCCATAATCCCTCCGGGAATTCCTAAAAGCAAATATCCAATAGAAGCCATTAATGTGCCGGCAGATGCATCTGGAGAACATAAAATGTTTCCCTGGAAGAATCCACCAGCAATATCCCCTCCTCTTTTTTCGACATCTTGTCCAACTATTCTAGCTCCTTTAACGCCAGGTTGCTCAGGAAGTCCGAAATATGCATCTACAATTACAAAATTCAACCAACAAAGAATTGCAGCAATTATTATCCCAATTACCTCATTCACCAATATCCTCCCCTGCATCTTCATCTAGAGGTTTTGGAAATACAAAATCAAATAAATATTTCACAAATAAAGCTGATAAAACACCTATAATAATTGCTAAAACTAAACCATTATAGATAAAAGTATAATTTAAAACAAAAAATAATGAAAGAATACCCATAGCAATTATAGGAGTCGGATATATTGCACTTACATCAAAAGAGTACCTATATGGTTTGCTAGGTAGTAATGGTAACTTTAAAATTAAAGCTACAACAATAGAACAAATAATAGCTACAATATATGCTAATATAATGTCCACTGATGACAGGCTTATACTGCTAAACCCATAAACATTACCATATGAAGCAAAATATATGGCATTAAACACAAAATCAAACATATTATTAGACTCCTCTTAATATAATAATATAAATATAAAAATATATAAATATTGTGACTCAAAAATTATATATAATTGCTTTAATGTAACAAAAGTTAATTAAAGGTGGCTTAATGAAAAATAAAAATATTATGATAACAGGTGGACTGGGATTTATTGGCTCACACATCGCAGATGAGCTAATAAAGAATAATAAAGTTTGTATCGTTGATAATCTATCTACTGGAAAAATTAATAATTTAAAATGCAGGGAAAATGAAAATTTAAAAATAGTTAAAAAAAATTTAAATGACGTTAACTTAAATGATTTACTTAATGGAACTGATTATATATTCCATTTAGCTGCCATGGCAAGTGTTCCATTAAGTGTGGACAATCCAATTGAATGTTGTCAAAGCAATGTTAATGCCACCGTTAAACTTTTAGACGCTGCCGCTAAAAATAATGTTAAAAAAGTTATATTTTCCTCATCATCTGCAGTATATGGTCAAAATAGAAATATGCCCCTAAATGAAACAGAAAATCCAATGCCCACCTCCCCATATGCCGCATCTAAAGCAAGTTGTGAATTATTTTTAAAGGCATTTTATGAAAGTTATGGACTTGAATATGTATCTTTAAGATATTTTAATATTTTTGGACCAAGACAAAATAAAAACTCACAATATGCTGCTGTAATCCCCAATTTCATTAGTGCCCTCCTTGAAGGAGGGCAACCTGTAATTTATGGCGATGGAGAACAAACAAGAGATTTTGTTTATGTTAAAAACATTGTTAAGGCAAACATTTCAGCATCAGAATCTGATTTCAATGGAATTGTTAATATTGCTTCTGGTAAAAAGACTACAATAAACCAGTTATATGAAATAATTAAGGAAACACTTAATAGTGACATAGAACCAAAATACCTTCCTGAAAGACAAGGAGATATTAAACACTCATTAGCTGATGTAGGCAATATGGAAAAAATTGGTTTGCAAATTGATACTGATGATTTCGAGTCTCAACTCATAAAAACTATTAATTGGTTTAAAACTATTTTATAAAATGATATTATGGATAGAAGTGTTAGAAATTTTAATGTTCGTTTAAGGACTATTAGAATAAGGGAACTGATTATTGGAATTATAATAACCTTAATCGTAAGTGGAATATTAATATGGATATTCCCAGCAATTTATGAATCTGATGATTTATATTTCATTGTAGTGTTATTGATTGGAGCATTACTATTTGTTTGGGCTTTAAGAGGTTCAACTGGGATTGATAGGAACTTTGAAAATATATTTGAAGATAGCAATAAAAAAGAAATACTTTATGTTTTTGCAATAAATCTTCTCTTTGCATTTTTATTTACATTACTTATATCCTTACTGGACATGTTGATTGGATTCAATAATCCTACATGGACTTCAATTTTAGATATTGAAAGTGCAAAAATGGATTCCAGTGTGATTATTCTTGATGCAATTGCTTCAATAATTTTTGCCCCAGTTATGGAAGAATTAATATTTAGAGGAGTATTATTTAATAGATTAAAAATTAGAACAGGTGTTGTTCCCGCCATGCTGATATCCTCATTCATATTTGGAATTGGACATGATTTTGGAGGGATAACAAGTGCATTTTTATTTGGAATATGCATGTGTATTTTATACTTAAAAACAGATAATATTTTAATTCCAATGAGTGTGCATTTTATCAATAATGTTGTTGCAACATTATTAAATTTAACAAGTTTCGATGTTGTAACCACCCAAATTCCCTGGATTATTCCAACTATAATCGTTTCTCTTATTGGAACATTTTATCTAATAAAATACATTATTAAAGAAACCAGCAAACTGAAAAAGCAATATGCATGAAAAAAAAGAATTAATTAGTGGAATCCGCATCCACTACAACTTTCACATTTTTCTTCTTCTAAAGGATCATATTTTTTATCTTCTTGTAAAGTAGCTGAGATAAAATATTGGTCAGATTCATCTTTATTTTTTAAAACAGGTGAAATTCCTTTAAAATTACATTTTATATCGCCAGTTCCACCAATATCCACTAAAATTGGTTCACCTAATTTAAATCTTTTAAAGTATGCTTCAACCTCATCTTTTAATGCTCCAGGTACTCTGAAATTAAAAGACAACATATTATTTTCCTTCATTTTTAAACCAACATATTTTTGGTCAATTTCATAGTTTAGACCTAACTGTTTTTTAAAAATTACATTAGTACCGATCTCATCAGATGACATTTTATACTCTTTTAAATTATTAATAATAAGAATTATAGTTTGAAGTATATAAAACTTTCCAAAATTATTCAATGTAAAGTACTTTTAAAAAAATTTTGTTTAAGTAATTTTTAATGATTTATCATGATTATTCATAAACTTTATATAATTTTAAAATTAAAAAATAATATATTATAATAATATATATTATAATGAAAAAATCAGTTAGAGAAATAGGTGTTTATAAATGAATGAATACAACAAGGATATTGGAAATCGGATTAGAGAATTAAGAGAATTGTCAGACATTACTATTAAAGAAATTGCTGAAGAATTAAATATCAAAGAAGAAACTTACATCCAATATGAAAACGCTGAAGTAGACATTCCTGCAAGTTTTTTGTATGAACTTGCCCACATTTTCAAAGTTGATTTAGGATTACTATTAACTGGTGAAGAAAGTAGAATGAGTATATTTGACGTTACTCGGGCAAATAAAGGAGTTTCAATAGATAGAAGAAAAGAATATACTCATCAAAACCTATGTTCTAAGTTCATTAACAAAAAAGCCGAAACGTTCCTTGTGGTTGTGGATCCTGAGAAAAATCCGGTGCCTTCACTAAATTCACACCCAGGACAAGAATTCAATTATGTCCTAGAAGGTTCCTTAAAAATCTATATACACAATAATGAAATCGTGCTTAATGAAGGAGATTCAATATTCTTCGATTCCACACATAGACATGCAATGGTTGCACTTAACGACAAACCTGCTAAATTTTTAGCAATTATCATATAACAATTACGGAGTACCTTAAATGACATCATTAATAGGAAATTTTGTAGAAAGAGTTGATTTTAACTCTTACGAGGACTTTTATAAAAATTTTAAACTTACATACAATGAAGATTACAATTTTGGATTTGATGTTGTAGACAAATACGCTGAAATCGATCCAGACAAAATAGCATTAATTTGGACTAATGATAAAGAGGAAACACATACTTTCACATTTAAAGATATGAAAGAATATTCTAACAAAACTGCAAACTTATTTAAGGGTCTAGGCATTGAAAAAGGTGATTGTGTAATGCTTACACTTAAAAATAGGTATGAATTTTGGTTCTGCATGGTTGCATTGCACAAAATTGGAGCAATAGCCATTCCAGGAACACACATGCTGAAACTTCATGATATTGATTTTAGAATAAAAGAAGCTAATGTTAAAATGGTTGTTTCAGTAGAAGAAGATTCGCTACTGCCAGATTATGAAGAAGCAATGAAAGAATTAGAAATTGATTTGCCCAAACTAGTTATAGAAACTGAAAGAGACGGCTGGATTAACTTTAACAAAGCTATTGAAAAAGAAAGTGATGTGTTTGAAAGACCAACTGGTGAAGATAAAACTTATGCAGAAGAAATATTCTTAATTTACTTTACATCCGGAACTAGCGGAATGCCAAAAATGGTTTCACACAAACACACTTACTCATTGGGACATATTCCTACCGCCAAATATTGGCACAATGTTATCGAAGATGGAATCCATCATACCGCAGCAGATACCGGTTGGGGAAAAGCTGTTTGGGGAAATCTTTATGGACAGTGGATTAGCGGAACCGGAATATTCATCTATGATTATGACAGATTTAACGGAATTAAATTACTTGAAAAGATCATTGAAAATAAAGTGGACACATTTTGCGCTCCACCAACAATCTATAGATTTATAATTAAAGAAAACATTAAAGGATACGATTTATCAAACTTAAAATATGTAACAACTGCTGGAGAGCCATTACCTCCGGAAGTATCTGAAAGATTCCATGACCTTTCAGGTTTGAGAATCAAAGAAGGATTCGGTCAAACTGAAACCACTTTATCAATAGGCACATTCATATGGTTAGATGCAAAAGTAGGTTCAATTGGTAAGCCTTCTCCTTTGTTTGACTTGCATTTGCTTGATGAAAATCATGAAAATGTAGACCTTGGAGACGAAGGAGAACTTTGTTTTAAAATAAATGATGGGCCAAATCCTGGTTTATTTAAAGATTATGTTAACGATGAGGAAAAATACAAAAAACAAATCCATGACGGATACTACCACTGCGGAGACACCGCATGGGTGGATGAAGATGGATATGTCCATTTTGTTGGAAGAAATGATGATATTATTAAATCATCAGGTTATCGTATTGGACCTTATGAAGTAGAAAGTGCAGTATTATCTCACAAAGCAGTTTCAAACTGTGCAATTACTGCTTATCCTGATGAAGTCAGAGGTCAAATTGTAAAAGCAACAATAATATTGCAGCCTGGCTTTGAAGCATCAGAAAAACTTACAAAAGACATACAAAATCATGTTAAAAAAGTAACTGCTCCTTATAAATACCCTAGAATGATTGAATATGTTGATGAAATTCCAGAAACAATCAGCGGAAAAATAAGAAGAGTAGACATTAGAGAAAACGATAATAAAAATTAAATTAGATGATATAATGACAGAAGAGATATCATATCCTGTTATCAATAAAGAAATTTGCAAAGGTTGTATGAGGTGTATAGTTGGATGTCCTCAAAATGTAATATTACTTAGTGAAGAGATGAATAATGCAGGATATCAGTTTGCTTACTATAGTGGAAGTGGTTGTACAGGATGTAAAGATTGTTACTTTACATGCCCTGAACCATTAGCATTAGAAGTACATCAAATAAAAAGAATTGTTGATGACAAAATTGGAAAAATGATTAAAGCTAAAGTAGCCAATAAAGGAGGAAAGTAAATGAGTAATCAAATGGTAAAAGGAAACACCGCAGTTATTGTTGGTGCAATGTATGCTGGTTGCGATTGTTTTTTCGGATACCCCATCACTCCTGCAAGTGAAATTTTACATGAGGCATCAAAATACTTCCCAATGGTTGGAAGAAAATTTGTTCAGGCTGAAAGTGAAGAAGCATCAATAAACATGGTTTATGGTGCATCAGGTACTGGACATAGAGTTATGACCGCTTCATCAGGACCGGGCATAAGCTTAATGCAAGAAGGTTTTACTTACCTGGCGGGAGCTGAATTACCTGCTGTTATTGTCGATATTATGAGAGCAGGACCCGGACTTGGAAATATTGGACCTGAACAAGGGGATTACAATCAAATCGTTAAAGGTGGAGGGCACGGAAACTACAAAAATATAGTTTTAGCTCCAAACAGCGTTCAAGAAATGTGTGATTTAACAATGAAGGCATTTGAGTTGGCTGATAAATGGAGAAATCCAGTTGTAGTATTAGCTGATGGTACCCTTGGACAAATGGCAGAACCATTAGTATTCCCAAGTGAAGCCATCAAACCAGAAATTGATGAATCATGGACTGTAAGAGGAAATAAAAACACAATGGAAAACGTAATTACTTCAATTTTCAATGATTTTGACCAACTGGAAGATTTCAACTTTGAGCTTCAAGAAAAATACGCTAAAATCGAAGCTGAAGAAGTTATTATTGACGAATATCAAGTTGATGACGCTGAAATCGTTTTGGTATCTTATGGTATCAGCAGCAGAATTGCAAGATCCGCGGTTGATAAAAGCCGTGAAAAAGGTTTGAAAGTTGGACTTTTAAGACCAATTACATTATCACCTTTCCCTAGTGAAAGAATTAAGGAACTTTCAGACAAGGGAGTTAGTTTCATCTCTGTTGAAATGAGTAATGGGCAATTATTAGCTGATGTTCAATTTGCAGCTTTAAGAAAAGAAGGCACCTGTATCGTCAATAGAATGGGCGGTAACTTACTTGAACTTAAACATGTGCTTGCAAAAATCTATGAAATAGCTGGCGTTGAAGATGAAAGCATAGATACTTCAAAAAGAAGTGATGAAAAGGCCAGTCCAAATATTATTGATTAAGGATGTGGAAGAATGAATGAAAAAGAATTTAATGATAAAGATTACGAATTACAAATACGCAGAAATCCACAATCCCTTTTAGAAGAATATCCTAGAAAAGGAACAAATATTGAATCAACCCATTACTGTGCGGGATGTGGACATGGAATTATCCATAAATTAATTGCTGAGTGTATGGACGAACTTGGAATCCAAGAGAGATGCGTAATGATTTCTCCGGTAGGTTGTTCAGTATATGCATACTTCTACTTTAATTGTGGAAATTTTCAGACAGCTCATGGAAGAGCACCTGCAGTAGCTACTGGCATTTCAAGAGCTGAAGATAATTCAATTGTAATGAGTTACCAAGGGGATGGAGACTTGGCTTCCATTGGTTTAAATGAAACCCTTCAAGCTGCAAATCGAGGGGAAAAGATGGTAGTGTTTTTCGTGAACAACACCGTTTACGGAATGACCGGTGGGCAAATGGCTCCAACAACATTAATAGGTGAAAAAACAGTTACTTGCCAAACTGGAAGAGATCCTAATTATGCAGGACACCCCACTCATATGTGCGAATTAATTAACACTTTAAAGGCACCAGTATTTATTGAAAGAGTTTCTCTTGCTAATCCTTTAAAAATTAGACTTGCCAAATTTGCAATTAAACAAGCATTGACTGTCCAAAAAGAAGGAAAAGGATATTCATTTGTTGAAATTTTATCACCTTGCCCAACTAACTTAAAACAGGATGTAAGCAGTGCGCAGGAATTTATTGAAAAAGAAATGGAAAAAGAATTCCCTGTTAAAAACTTCAGAAATGACCTATACAGAAAAGACCCTATTGAAAGACCTGTAAGTGATTTTAGCACTGAATCATTAGATAAGATATTTAATGTAAATAGAGGTGAGGATTCAGGATATGCAGATGATGACATTAAACCATTAAGCATTAAAGTAAGTGGTTTTGGCGGTCAAGGCGTTTTAAGTGCAGGTTTAACAATATCTCAAGCTGCTTGTGCTGAAGGAAAACATGTTTCATGGTATCCTAGTTACGGACCGGAACAAAGGGGAGGAAAATCCAATTGTTCAGTTGTAATATCTAATGAAACCATTGGAACACCTGTTGTTGATGATATTGATATTCTCATTGCATTAAACAAACCTTCATTAGAACAATTCTCAAAAGATGTTAAAGTAGGGGGAACAATACTTTACGATTCAAAAATCGGAGAGTTTGAAACTGATAAAGACATTAATGTTATTGCAATGCCTTGTGTTGATATAGCTGAAGAACACGGAAATGCAAGAACTGCAAACACAGCACTTTTAGGTGCATTAAGTGAATTAAGCAATGTTTTAAAACGTGAATCTTATGAAAATGCTATTCGTGAAATGTTTGCATCTAAGCCAAAAGTTATTGATGTGAATATTGCTGTGCTCAAAGCAGGTGCAGAATGGATTAAAAATAATTCTTAAGTGTGATTTAATGACATATAAAGAAAATGCAACAGAATATATAGAAAATTACGGTTTAAGTATAGGGGACACCATTAAGGTCAATAAAGAAGATATCACATATACAGGTATTTTACTTGATAGATCCAAAGATGGTGATGACGGATATTTGGTTTTGAAATTATCCAGCGGATACAATATTGGCATAGCTATCAAAGATACTACTGCAGAGCTTGTTGAAAAAGGAGATAAACCTAAGATTGGTTATGATGAAGAGGAAATTCCAAATGATCCATCTAAGCAAAACATTTCAATTATATCAACTGGAGGAACAGTATCATCCATTATTGATTACAGAACTGGAGCAGTACATCCTAAATTTAC
Organism: Methanobrevibacter sp. V14; assembly: GCF_963082475.1. Taxonomy (NCBI): domain Archaea; kingdom Methanobacteriati; phylum Methanobacteriota; class Methanobacteria; order Methanobacteriales; family Methanobacteriaceae; genus Methanobrevibacter; species Methanobrevibacter sp. V14. The sequence goes on along the minus strand of NZ_CAUJAM010000001.1, from coordinate 155,052 downwards.
TGCATCAGATCTTGTAAAAGCAAATCCTGAATTATTAGACTATGCCAATTACAATGTAAAAGCATTATATAATATTTTAAGTGAAAATATGAAACCTGAATACTGGGTTAAAGCTGGAAAAGAAATAGTTAATGATATTTCTAACGGCAGCGATGGCGTTGTAATAGCTCATGGTACTGATACGATGCATTACACTTCAGCTGCATTAAGTTTTATGTTAAAAACCCCAGTTCCCATTATTATCACAGGTGCGCAAAGAAGTTCTGATAGGCCTTCAAGTGATGCCAATATCAACTTAATTGATTCAGTAGTTGCTGCCAAATCAGATATTGCAGAAGTTTGTGTTTGCATGCATGGAAGTTTAAATGATGAGTTCACTTACCTCCACAATGGTACGAAAGTCCGTAAGATGCATACTTCAAGAAGAGACACATTCAGAAGTATTAATGCTCAGCCAATAGCTAAAGTTCAAAATAAACAAGTTAACATTAACCCTGATTATCATTATACAAAACGTGGAGACAATGAACTTGAATTAAATACTGCTATTGAAGAAAAAGTTGGATTTATTAAGAGTTTCCCAGGAATATCTGAAGAATACATTGAATATCACATTGACAGAGGATATAAGGGTTTAGTTATTGAAGGAACCGGTCTTGGACATGTTCCAAATAACTTAGTTAACTCATTTAAAAGAGCGCAAGAGGAAAATATTCCTGTAATTATGACTTCCCAATGTCTTTATGGTCGAGTTAACATGAATGTTTACTCAACAGGACGTGAAATACTTGATGCAGGAGTGATTTCAGCTCTCGATATGACTCCTGAAACCACATACGTCAAATTATGTTGGGCATTAGGTCAAAGTGATGATTACAATAATGTTAAAAAGATAATGCAAACCAATATTGCAGGCGAGTTTTCAGAAAAATCATCAATTAAGGATTTCTTAAATTAAGGTTGTGTTAATATGGATTATGAAAAATTAGGATTGAAAATGGGACTTGAAATTCACCAACAATTAAACAGTCAACATAAATTATTCTGCCATTGTAAAACAGAACTTGTTGATGATGAATTTAGTGAACTTGTTCAGAGAAAATTAAGACCAACACAATCAGAGCTTGGAGAAATCGACAGAGCAGCACTTCAAGAATCTTTAAGAGGGCTTAATTTCAAATATGAAAACTTTGAAAAACATACTTGTCTTGTTGAAAACGATGATGAGCCTCCTCACAGTTTAAATGAAGAAGCATTGGATATTTGTATTGTTATTGCTTGTTTAATGAACATGCATATTGTTGATGAATTTCATACTATGCGTAAACAAGTAATTGACGGAAGTAACACAGGAGGATTTCAAAGAACTGGAATGGTTGCAACTGATGGCTACTTAGATACCCCATATGGCAGAGTAGTTATCGAAAGCCTTGGTTTAGAAGAAGATGCTGCAAGAAGAATTGAAACCAAAGACGGATTTACCGAATTTAGATTAGACCGTTTAGGAATCCCATTAGCAGAAATTACAACAGACCCCTCAATGCATCACCCAGATCAAGTAAGGGAAGTTGCATATATGCTTGGTCAAATCTTAAGAAGCACCAACGTCAAAAGAGGTCTTGGAACAATCAGACAAGATTTGAACATATCTATTGCAGAAGGTGCACGTGTAGAGATTAAAGGTGTGCAAGACTTGGATTTGATGGCCGAAATTGTTAATCGTGAAGTTCAAAGACAATTAGCATTAATTGACATTAAAAAACAATTAATTAAAAGAAATGCGGAAGTTTTAGAAGAGATTTACAATTTAGATGAATTGTTCAAAGATACTGAATCTAAAATCTTAAAATCCGCTGAAACAATTAAAGCAGTTGTTTTAAAAGGATATGGTGGTTTAATTGGTGTTGAAGTCCAACCGGGCAGAAGATTCGGTACTGAAATTGCCAGTTATGCTAAAAAACGTGGAGTTTCAGGTATTTTCCATTCTGATGAACTTCCGGCCTACGGAATTACCCAAGATGAAGTTGACAGAGCAAATGATTTCCTGAATATTGGTAAAGATGATGCATTTATTATTGTAGCTCACGACGAAGATATTGCAATATCTGCATTAGAAGAGGTTAAAAGAAGAGCTGAGTTAGGTTTAGATGGTGTTGTTGAAGAAACACGTAAAGCACTTGATGACGGTAACACCAAATACATGAGACCTCTTCCAACTGCAAACAGAATGTATCTTGAAACTGACATTCCATTATTTAAAATTACAAATGACAGAATCAAACCTATTTTGGATAATTTACCTGAACTACCTGATGTTAAACAAGCTAGAATTACTGAAGAGTATAATTTAAGTGAAGATTTAGCAACACAACTTGTTAAAAGACAAGAAGCTGATATGTTTGAAGACATCCTGGCTGATGTTAAGGTAGATGCAACTCCTGTTGCTTCACTTCTTGCATATGATTTACGTGAAATCAAAAGAGAAGGATATGACATTGGAGTTTTAAGTCTCAATCACTTTAAAGATATTTTTACTCTCTTAGCTGAAGGCAAAATTGCAAAAGACAGTGTTCGTAAATTAACAATCGAAACCATCAACACTCCGGATGTGGAAATTGGGGAAATTGCTGAGAAAAACAATCTAGTCATGATGAGTGATGAAGATGTCGGCAACATTATCGCTGATATTGTTGCTCAAAATGAAGGAATGGTAAAAGAACGTCAAATGGGAGCTATGGGTCCTTTAATGGGGATATGTATGAAAAAACTTAAAGGAAAAGCTGATGGCGGACTTGTTAATAAAATTGTACGTGAAGAAATTCAAAAATTAATTTAATGAAACTCATATGAGTTTCCAATTAATATTTTCTTTATTTCTAAATCTTCAGAATATATGTTGTTTCATCAACAAATAAAAGAATGTATTTTTGAGTTATTTTTGCTTTTGTAATATTTTTTTTAAGATTTCCTCTTTGTTTTCTGGAGATTCCTTAAAAAGAAATCAAGATGTGTCGAAATAAAAATTTTTTTAGAAGTAGAGTGTCCGCCAAAAATGATTTTTGAGTGTGGATTCTAGTAAATGGTCACATCAAGCTTTAATTGGTGTGTAGTGGATATACTTTCACAAAAATCAACAATATCTTCTTTATTATTTTGTTCTCCTTACTTAGATTAATTAGGAGAAAATATATGTCAAATGAAGAAATTCCTAAATACTATGATTTTAAAAAAGAGAAGATATGGGAGGAAAAATGGGCAGATGAAAACATCTACAAATACATTGGAGAGGGTTCACGTCCTAGATATATTATTGATACTCCTCCACCATACCCAACAGGCTCAATTCATTTAGGTCATGTTTTAAACTGGGTTTACATTGATATGAACGCAAGATATAGGAGACAAAAAGGTGCGGATGTTCTATTTACACAAGGATGGGATTGTCACGGTCTTCCGACTGAAGTGAAAGTTGAAGAAACTCATGGCATCAAGAAAAATGATGTTTCAAGAACTAAATTCAGAGAGTATTGTGTTGATTTAACTACTGATAATATTTCAAAAATGAAAGCGCAAATGAGGGCAATGGGTTATTCCCAAGATTGGACTCGTGAGTTTGTTACAATGACTCCTGAGTACATGAGAAAAACCCAATATTCATTTTTAAAAATGTATGGAGATGGATTAATTTATCAAGGGATTCACCCTGTAAATTGGTGTCCTCGCTGTGAGACAGCCATTGCATTTGCTGAAGTTGAATATTCGGATAATACTACATTTTTAAACTATGTTAACTTCCCGCCAGCTACTGGGGATGGATATGATGGAATTGTATCCTCACAAGCTTCAGGCAAGCAAGCGAACCCTAAAGATGAGGGCATTTTAATTGCAACTACTCGTCCGGAATTAATGTCCGCCTGTGTGGCAGTTGTAATTCACCCAGAAGATGAAAGATACACTCATCTTTTGGATAAATATGTTGAAGTTCCCCTATCTCATCAAAAAGTAAAAATTATTGCAGATGAGGAAGTGGATCCTGAATTCGGTACAGGTGCAGTAATGATTTGTACTTTTGGGGATAAAACAGATGTAAGCTGGGTTCAAAAATACGATTTAGAAATTATCAATGCTATTGACGAAACAGGCACATTAACTGCAGCTGCTGGAAGATATGAAGGAATGGACTTGCAGGCTTGTAAAAAGCAAACTATTGAAGATTTGGATAGTGAAGGTTACTTAGTTAAACAAGAACAAGTGGATCAAAATGTAGGTCAATGCTGGAGATGCAAAACTCCTATCGAGATTCTTGTTAAGAAACAGTGGTTTGTAGCAGTTCGCGAGCTAATCGAAAAAACCAAGGTTGCGGCAGATGAAATGAACTGGGTGCCTGAACACATGAAATCCCGTATGATGAACTGGGCGGATTCCATGGAATGGGACTGGTGCATTTCAAGACAGAGAATATTTGCAACTCCAATTCCTGTTTGGTATTGTAAAGACTGTGGAGAGGTAATTTTACCAGAAGCAGAAGATTTACCAGTAGATCCAACATCCGATAAACCTAAGCATCCATGCAAATGCGGATGTGAGGAATTTATCCCTGAAGAGGATGTTCTGGATACTTGGATGGACTCATCTATTTCACCATTGTCTATTGCAGGATGGCCTGATGGGGATTATGCAAATCACTTCCCATCAAACATACGTCCACAAGGCCACGACATTATCCGTACATGGGCATTTTACACTACTCTTAGATGCTTAGCTTTAACTGGAGAAAAACCGTTTGATGATATTGTAATCAATGGGATGGTATTTGGTGAAGACGGAAACAAAATGAGTAAATCAAGGCCTGAATTTGTAGTCGGACCTGAAGAGGTCATTGAAAAATACGGCGCAGATTCTTTAAGAACCTGGGCCGCTAACAGTGTTCCGGGGTCTGATGTAATATTTGATTGGAAGGACATCAAGCATGGTTACAGATTCCTTAGAAAATTCTGGAATGCATTTAGGTTTATTAGCATGCAGATATTTGACGAGGAAATTACATATGATGAAGTTAAAGACAGCTTCAACCCATTGGATTTATGGATGTTGTCAAAATTAAACAAATTAAATAAAACTGTTGATAAGGCATTTGCAGAATATAACTTTGCTGAAACTATAACTTCTATTGAAAGATTCTTCTGGCATGATTTCTGTGATGAATATATTGAAGCTGTAAAGTACAGATTATACTCTGATGTTTCAGACGAATCAAGAAGAACTGCAAAATACACTTTAAAAACAGTTGTTGAAACTTCTTTAAAATTATTGGCTCCAATTGCACCGTTCTTTACAGAAGAAGTTTACCAATACTTCTCAGATGAATCAATTCACACTACTTTATGGCCTGAAGTACATGAGGAGTTAATCAACGAAGAAATGGAAAGGAAAGGCGAAACTACTGTTGAGTTAATTGATGAAGTTAGAAGATTTAAATCAGCTTCAAAAATACCATTGAATGCAGAACTTTCTGAAGTAAATGTTTATACTTCAGATGAAGGTTTGGCGGTCATATTCAATGAATTTGAAGATGATCTGAAAGGAACTTTAAAAATCAATAAATTAGCTATTGGCTCTGGAAAACCTGAAGTTCATGAAAAAATCATTGAAGTAGAACCGGACATGTCTCAAATTGGACCTAAATTCAAAGGGGATGCGGGTAAAATCATTGGATATTTAAAATCCACTCCAATCAATAAAATTGGGGATGTTTTAGATGCTAATCATGAACTTGCAATTGGTGAGATTGTAGTTTCCCAAGACATGTTAAATATCAAAAAAGAGATTGTTGGAGCATCTGGTAAAAAAGTAGATATCCTACAATCTGAAAACTTAGATATGATTGTTGAAGTAATAAGATAATTACTTCCATATCTTTTTTTTAATTTGGAGTGTTGGCTGAAATTATTTGGTTTTGAATATTTTTCATTCTGCATTCTGTTTGTTTTTTGTATATCATTTTTAGGTTTGTATATGTAGTGTATTGCAGTTATAACTGTAATTTTACAGATTTGGTAGTTTGAATAAGTCAATTTGATTTTATTTCTCTCCTTTTTCTTGTGGGACGGGATATGCTCCATTAAGAGTTAATTCTTAACTATTGAGGATAAACATTTTTATAATTCATCAAAAACAAAGTAATCAATGGAAATGGATTGTCAGGTTCATTATGATTGTGATGATATTATTTGTCTAAATTTAACGAATGCATTACTTAAAGTAATTAAATTCAAATCCTCTTGTGTTATTTAAAATTAAAAAAGAGTATAAGCTAGTAATTAGCTTATAATAAATAGTGTTCTTTTACTAAGTGTATGATTTGTTTTGCTTCTTCAGCTTGGGATTTTGGAACTTTAAATGATATTGGTACATTCATTGCTCCACCTTCCATTAAAACAATTGGATTGTTACTTACTCCTATTTTGATATCTGCATCAAAATCAAGAGATCCTGCTGTTTCAAAAGAAATGGTTTTAATTGTTTTTTTAGGATAAAATTTAACTTGCACTTTTTTACCGCTTAATCCTTGTACATCAATATCATATATTCCGTAATTGGTTAATATGACTGCATCTCTTATGAAATGAAATGATTGGATAATTTCTTCGCCTGGAGCGAGGTATTCTTCTACGATTGCTGTGTCTCCACCTATTTCTGCATGTCCTACTACTTTATTGAGTAATCCCATATTATCACCTTTTTTTTAGATTTATTTTAATACTTTATTTAATTTAGTTAATATAATTTTCTATTTTTTTCTACTAAATTTGATTGTGCTGTGTTTAGTATTCTTTTAACGGCGTCTTTTTTTCTTTGGGGTCGTTTGATAAGAGATCAGGTATGTCTAGTTTTATTAGTTTGAATAAAACATTGAGATTGGTTTTGTATTCGTGTTTTAAGTTTTTATCTTTGTGTTTTTCTTGTATTTTTTGGTCTGCGTCGAGTTTCATTGCCATTAAGTAATTAAACATGAATATGTTGGAGTAGAAGTCTTGTTGTATTATTTCTTCTGAGGGTCTGCTGAAGTTTTCTATGTGGATTATGTTTTTTAATCTGTCAAAATTGGTTTCTATTTTCCATCTTTTGTTGTATAATTCTTTTAAATCTTGTGTGGTATTCTTTTAAATCTTGTGTGGTGAATTTTTCGAATGGTAAATTGCTTGCAAGTATTTCTGTGTATTTTTTTTCCTTTTTTGGTTTCGAGTTCTATTTCTGTTATTCGTATCTCAGCACTTCGTGATTCTAATGCTTTTTTCTTGGTTTCTTCATCATGGAAGTTTTTTGTGTTAAAACTAATCTTTTAAACATGAGGATGTGACATGACTCAAGATTGTATAATTTTAAATGATTTATAGTTACTAACCAAACTTTTATTATAGATGTCGGATAAATTATAAAATATGTCTGGAAAATCTAAAATTAATGTTTTTAACAAAATGACAAAAATCGCTTTGGATGAAGAAATCAGCAATTGTGTGGCTTACCATAGGTATTATCAAAGGCTAATTGCAGTCAAAATAGTTAGTGAAGGAAATACCATAACTAATGCCGCAAATATATTGGAAAATCCTATCAAACAGTTCACAGATGGATTAAAACATGTGAATCTGATAGGATTAGAAGGTTTAAAACCATCTTTTGGTGGTGGAAGACCATCAAAATTAACTTATGATCAACTAATTGAATTAGATAAACTCATTGAAAAAAACACCCAATATGTCAATGAAAGACGTACATAAACTTGTTAATGAAAAATTCAATGTAAATTATAGTTTAAAGCAAATAGGAAAAATTATAAAGAAATTAGGATACAATTATAGCAAAGCATAATCCTAAATTTTCAAAATCCCCAAAAGATGCTGAAGAACAGTTAAAAAAAAACTTAGAAGAATATAATGTAACAACAAATGATATTATAGTCTTATTTGATGAAGCATCATTCCAAAATGAACCCTATACTCAAAAATCACTATATAAACAAGGAACAAAACACACACAAACTGTAAATCCATACAAATTCAAAATCAACGCCACAGGGTCACTAACAATAAATGGAAATTCAACCATCACAATCACAAATTCATCAACAGCACCAGAAATTGCAATAGCACTTTTAGAATTAAGAGTAGCAAATACTAACAATGAAAAATACAGTAAAAATATTAAACAAAATAATATCCGATTTTAATCTAACTGATGAAGACATAAACAAATTATTAATGGAAAATAACGAAAATAATGAAATTTTTACAGCAAAAATTTTAAAAACATTAGAAAAATATAAAGACAATACCACATCCACAATCGCTAGAATCATTGAAAAACACAGCAATAGAGAATCCCTCAATAATGTGAAAAAAAAGAAGAGAAATAAGAAGAAAAATAACATTAAACCTATTACAAAAAGAAGACATAATAACAAAAATACAAACCGAACAAAGAATATGTTTAATTCTAGATAATTACAATGTCCACAAATCCGTATTTATCAAAAAAAATAGCATTATATCTTAATATTGAACTAATATACCTTCCACCATACTCTCCTCACCTAAATCCAATCGAACAAATATGGAGACAAATGAAAAAAGAAATAAAACATTATTACCTTAAATCAAAAGAATTTCTACAAGAATTAACTATAAAAACATATAATGAATCGATTTCTGGAACAAAAGTTTATGACAAATGGCTCGAAACATTTATACCAAAAGTTTAGTAATTAACTATAAATCAAGATATTGTTCTTTTGAAATATTATAACCCAAAATCACCAAATTATCCGGCAAATTATGATAATTTTCAATATGTTTTTTAATCTCACAAGCAGATGTTTCAATGTCATCTAAACCAAAAGAAATAGCTTTAGAAGAATTTCCCATTATTTTAACATCACAGGATTTACTAGAAGCAGCATAACAATTATCATCATTAAACTTAATAGTTGGATTATATTTTCCTGGATCCATATTAATTCTAATTGATGTTTTACCTGCATTATCTGTAGTTCCACTACCATAACTAACACTACCCACCATTAATGAAACAGTTTTACCATTAAGAGGCGTGTTTTTATTATCATATAAATAAACAATAAAACTACTCCCATCACCATAAACCATGTTCACATTATTAACTACCAATTTTGTACTTCTTTTTGTAACTTTTACTGTTACTGTTTTACTAGATTTTGCATAACCTGATGCACCTGCAAAAACAATAGAAGTAGAATAACTTTTAGAATCAAGTTTCAACGGCAAATACACATATCCTTTGGAATTTGTAGTTTTACTATATGACTTACCATTTATTGTTATCTTAAGCGTTTTACCAGAAACCGCTTTATTAGCACTTGTTAATAAACAAACAGTTAATGAATCACCATAAACAACAGAAGTACTACTAACAACAATTTTAGTTGAAGTTGTAGAAGCACTCAAAATTTTATTATCATTTGACAAAGACAAACTACCATTATCTTCATGATTCCTCAAAACAAGTGGTTATGCATTTTTAAGTTTATTAAAATAAAAAAAGTTCTTTAAAGAATAATTTAGTTCTTTAAAGACAAATTTATATTATCCAAGCGATTCAATACCTTTTGTCGCAAGCAAATTGGTAAATGAACCTTCTGGTTTCATTATAATATTTCCATTGGAATATTCTTGTAATGCAGTTTTTATCATGGTTGCTTTTTTATTAGGATCTGCAGCAGCTTGTGCTAATGCTTTAACCAATACCATTACTGCATCCGCTCTAGACATTGTTCCAGTTACAGCTTCGTTACCTGCATATCCATTATATGCGTCGTTTTCACGAATAATGTCTGTAGCTGTGAGATTTGTTTCAACACCATTTACTTTTAATGGACGTATTGAATCAATAATGTTGTCAACACCTTCATCGTAAACAAGAACTACTGCATCTGCAGTTAAGTTGGTGTTCGATTCAACAATTTCTTTTGCATAATCCATTCCCTTATCAACACCATCATAGAGGCAATCGTGAAGATACATTTTGCCTCCTCCAATAGCACTCGAAGCGGGTTGTGTTGGATGTGTCATTCCTCCAGGATAAATTGGTGTATAGTTCTTAAAACTTCCATTTTCTAAGTGAATCATGAATGCCATGTCCACTCCACCATTAGATTGTTCATATTTATCTGCAGTTAATAATAATATGTCTTTACTTTCTTCGGAAAGGTTAGGACCACTATTTAATGCGCCATAAATAGAAGCTAATAGACCTACAAGAATAACTAATAATATTGCTATAATTAATTTCTTTGTCCTAGTCATTTTATTTTCCCACACTTAAGTTTAAGATAAATATTAAATTTGTAAAGTAAATAAAATTACATTTTATAGTTATAAACATTAACTTATATAAATATTTTTAACAATTTATCAATATAACGTAAAAAAAGCTATTTTAAAAAATAATAATTTTTTTATAAAAAATAATATGAAGAAGAATATTTATTCTTCTTCTGCAATAAATGCATCAATACCTAATGCAGCGCATTCTGGGCAAACCCAGTCATCCGGCATATCTGCAGGGGTTGCTCCAGCAGGAATGTTGTATTCCGGGTCCCCTTTTTCAGAATCGAACCTGTATTCGCAATGTAAACAAACATATATAGTCATTTTATTATCTCCTTTTATTTGCTATTAGCATAGCTAATATAATTTGAGTTTATTTGAACTATTATTTAAAAGTAGTTATTTGATTAGATAAGTTAATTAATAAGTAAATAGTTAAACATATAATATTATTAGATAATTTTTAAGGGGATAATAAAAGTGAAAGCAATTATTTTAAGTGCTGGTGAAGGTTCTAGAATGAGGCCATTAACCCTTACAAAGCCTAAAACTATGTTGCCAGTTGCTGGAAAACCAATTATTCAATATAACATTGAATCTTTAAGGAATAGTGGAATTAAAGATATATTATTAATTGTACGTTATAAGGAGGAAATGGTTCGGGATTATTTTGGTGACGGTAGTGAATTTGGAGTAAACATTTCTTATCAAACTCAAAAGGACTTCTTAGGTACTGCAAATGCTATTGGATATGGAAAAGGATTTATTAATGATAGCTTGCTTGTTTTAAATGGGGATATCATTTTAGATGATGAAATTATTACTGAAATCATTAAAAAATACAACCAATTAAAACCAGATACATTAATGGTTTTAACTGAAGTAGAAGACCCTTCTGCCTTTGGAGTTGTTGAAATTGAAAATGACAATATTAAAAGCATTGTAGAGAAACCTAAAAAAGAGGAAGCTCCAAGTAATCTTGTAAATGCTGGAATTTATGTATTCAATAAGGATATTTTCGATAAAATTGATGAAACTGAAATTTCTGAACGTGGAGAATATGAAATTACAGATTCGGTATCCTTACAAATTGAAGACGGCAAAAAGGTAATTGGACATAAAACCAATAAGGATTGGATTGATGTTGGAAGGCCATGGGAGCTAATTGAAGTTAATGAAGAATTGATCGGCCAATTAAAAAATGAAATCAAAGGAAAAATAGAGGATGGAGCTCATATTCATGGTGATATCTTTTTGGATGAAGGCAGCATTATTCGTGCGGGAGTTTACATTGAAGGAAATGTATATATAGGTAAAAATTGTGATATAGGTCCAAATTCTTATATTAGAGGTAATTCTTACTTTGGTGACAATGTTCATGTTGGAAATGCTGTTGAAATTAAAAATTCAATTGTCATGGAAAATACCAATATTAGTCATTTAAGTTATGTCGGAGACTCGGTCATAGGTTCAAATTGTAATATTGCAGCAGGAACTAACATTGCAAACTTACGTTTTGATAACCAATCCGTAAAAACCAAAATTAAGGACAAAATGATAGATAGTGGAAGACGCAAATTCGGATCGATTATTGGAGACGCTGTTAAAACAGGTATTAATTCTAGTTTTTCACCTGGTGTGAAAGTAGGTTATAATTCCACTATCGGTTCAGGGGTTTTATTATATGATGATGTACCCTCCGATACACGTGTTTTGGTAAAACAAAATCATATTATACAAAATAAGAATAAAATACAGAAATAAAGGCGATATTATGGAAAATAAAAAAGACTCTAGTGTAATATGCCCTGGTGCACAAGTAGTTGGTGATGTTGAATTGGGTGAGGATGTATCAATTTGGCATGGAGCAATCCTTAGGGGAGATGTAGATTCAATTAAAATTGGAAATAAATCTAATGTTCAAGACAATTGTGTTGTTCACTGCACTGAAGGATTTCCTGTTGAGATAGGTGATAATGTCTCTGTAGGTCATGGTGCAATTGTCCACGGATGTAAATTAGATGACAATGTTTTAATTGGAATGAATGCAACAGTCCTAGACGGTGCACATATTTCAAAAAACTCTATTGTTGGGGCAGGTGCAGTTGTAAGTGAAGGAAAAGAGTTTCCAGAAGGAAGTTTGATTTTAGGTGTTCCAGCAAAAGTGGTTAAAAAGGTTAGTCGCGATCAAATTGAAATGATTCAAAATAATGCAGATAATTATGTAAAACTTTCTAAACAATATAGGGAAGATTAAATTATGAAGGCAAGGAAAATTGTGGAAGAAATGGATTCCTATGTCCCTGGAAGGTCTCAGGATGAGATTGCTTCAGATTTTAACCTTAAAAAAGAGGATATCATTAAATTAGGTTCAAATGAAAATCCATGGGGTCCGTCTCCAAAAGCCATGAAAGCTATTGAAGATGAAATTAAATCAATTAATAGATATCCCGAATCTCAATTGCATGAACTTGTAAGTGAAATAGCGGAATATTCGGGTGTTAAAGATTCACAAGTTATAATTGGTGGGGACGGAGCTGATGAAATCATTGATGTACTTGCAAAAACATTTATAGATGATGGCGATGAGTTTATAGTTCCATTGCCTTCTTATATGTATTATGAATACTTGTTAAAACAATACGGTGCAAAACCGGTTTATGCAAAATGGGATTTGGATGAGAATAAATTAGATGTCGAGTCAATTTATAATTCAATCACTTCCAAAACTAGAATGATTTTCTTATGCAGTCCAAATAATCCTACCGGAACATTGATTGATAAGGAAATCTTAATAGATATTGCCCGTAAAAATCCAGACATATTAATCATTATTGATGAAGCTTACTTCGAATACTCAGAAGTCACAAATAAAGATTTAATCAATGAATATGACAACATATTCATCATACGTACCATGTCAAAAGTATTGGGCCTTGCAGGTATGAGAATTGGTTATGGTCTTGCATGTGAGGAGATTATTGAGTATATGCACAGAATAAAACCAGTATTTTCCCTTACAAGATTATCATTCGTAGCTGCTCTTAATACCTTTAGAGACAAAGAATACATAGAGGATTCAATTAAAAAAGGAATTGAGTCAAGACAATATTTACATGATGAATTGTCAAAAATTGATGGATTAAAGGTATTCCCATCTAAATCTAACTTCATGTTAATCGGTATTAAGGATACGGGTTTTACCGCTTCACAGTTGGCATTAGAACTTGTGAAGAGAGGTATTATTGTGAGGGATTGTACTTCATTTAAGGGTTTAGACGAATATTGGATACGAATAAGTATTTGTACTCTTGAAGAGGATAAGAAATTTATTAATGTTTTTAAAGAGGTTTTAAATTAAATGTATATTGGAGGTAGTGTAATATCTTCTGTTGAATTTCATGGAAATATGTCTTTAGTTATTTTCATGTCAAAATGTCCTTTGGCATGCAGATATTGTCATAATGTGGAATTATTGGAAGATAATACTGAAAAATCATTTGAAGAAGTTAAATATGAAATAGATTCATCAGCTGATTTTTTAGATGCTATTGTGATTTCAGGTGGAGAACCATTAGTGCAAACAGATGCAGTAATTGAAATATTGTCTTATGTTCGCAAAATCGGATTAAAAACAAAATTAGATACAAGTGGAATTTATCCGGATAAACTTAAAAAGATATTGGACTTGAATTTACTCGATTACGTATCTCTTGATGTCAAAACAACATTTTCAAAATACAAAAAAATAACCGGAGCCAATGTAGGCTTCGATGTTAAAAAATCAATGGAACTGATAAATGATGCAGGGGTTCATCTTGAAATCAGAACAACTTTTGTTCCTACATTACATACTAAAAAAGATATCATGAATCTTGTTGATGAAATTGAATCTGAAGTGTATACAATTCAACAATTCAGAAATAAAAATGTATTGGATCCTGCTTTGGAAAAAGTTGAAGTTCCTAATCCTCATGATTTAACTAAGTTGGCTAAGATGATTAAACCTTATTTTAATGGAATTGTTAAAGTCAAATCTGGCGAATTTGGAGAACAGGTAATATAGGAGTGCCTTTTGAATGCCGATTTTATCATTTTCAAGTAATGATATTGATGTAATTACGGGTAAGAAAACTCGTACAATACGTAAAGCATGGAAAACACCTCTTAAAGTCGGAGATAGACTATATTGTTATTGGAACTTAGTGTCTAAAGAAAAAATGAAGATTTTTGAGGCTTTCGTAACTGGTGTTGAGAGCATTCCTTTTTCAGAGATTAAAGATAATGATGAATTGGCTCGTGAGGAGGGGTTTAAGGATTCTGAAGATATGTTGCGTGAGTTTAAAAAAATGTATGGGGGGTGCATTGGTCCTTCAGACGAATTTCAAATTATATATTTCGAAAAAATTCACATTGATGATTGGAGAGGAGATAAAATAGATGAAAAAGCTATGATTACAAAAAGGGCTGATATTCTTTTTGATAGTGGTAAATTCGATAAATCAACAATGTGTTATGATGCGGCACTTAAATTGGACCCTCATGATATTTATTTATTGAATAAGCAAGGGGATAATTTATCCCGGCTTGGAAGATTCATGGATGCTATTGAATGTTATGATAAAGCATTAAAATGGGAACCGGATAATATTTATATTTTAAACAATAAAGCCATTGCACTTTTAAACTCAGGCAATATTAATGAGGCTTTAAAAGTTAGCAATATTGCTTATAATTATCGTCCAAGCAGTTCAATTGTTCTTTATTGGAGAGGATTTATCTTAGAAATGCTTGGAAGATATGATGATGCCCTGAAAGTTTATGATAAGCTTATTGTAATTGATGGTGAAAACCCTGAAGTATGGAATTCACGTGGGAATTTGTTATCTGACATGGGAATGTTGGAAGAGGCCATTGAATCTTTTGATAAGGCAGTTGAAGTTTGTTTAGATGACTCCGAAATGGATGCTGCAGCAATTAATCGCATGGGAAATGCTTATATTGATTTAGGTAAATTTGATGAAGCTCTTGAATGTTTTAACAAAGCAATATCTATTGAAAAAAACAATATCGATTTTCTGTTAAATAAGGGTGTTGTATTGATGGAACTTGGCAAGTTTGAAGAAGCGGTAGACAGTTTTAATAGAGTTTTGCTTAGAAGCCCAGATAATGAAGATGCATTTTTCCTTAAAGAAGAATGTTTAGAGTATTTCTAAATTCAATTAAAATAAAAGAAGAAATGAAGGAATTATTATTTTCTGTATTTTTTAATTAAACTAATTCCCCATTCGGTCATTTCATCTGCTTTAGATTGTAAATCAGATTCTGCAAAGCATCTAAATATTGGTTCAGTTCCAGAGGGTCTGATGATTACCCAACCGTCTTCTTTTAAGATTTTAACACCATCGGTTAAGTCAAGTTCAAAATCAGTTGTTTCTTTAATCTCATCGGCAATACTGTTCATCACAAATTCTTTTTCATCATCCGGACATTCAATTTTCATTTTACTTGCATAATAGATAGGTAATTCAGCCACTAACTCAGACATCGGTTTTTTAGATTTTGCAAGAATTTCTAAGATTTTAGCAACAGTCATTACTGCATCTCTTCCATAAACGAAATCCGGGAATATTAAACCGCCGTTTTCTTCTCCACCAAATAAACCGTCTTTTTCTTTGAGTTCACGAGCAACAAGTAAATCTCCAACAGCAGTAGCTATTACTTCACCATTAAATTCATCAGCAATATCATAAATTGCTTGTGATGTTGCAACAGTTGTTACAATGATTCCTCCATTGTTTTCTTTAAGCATTTCACGTTCAACAAGTGTGAAAGTTTTATCGCCTAAAACAAAGTTTCCTTTCTCATCAATACAAATGGTTCTATCTGCATCTCCATCATGTGCAAGACCAATATCTGCATTAAGTTCTTTTACAATGCTAATTAATTCTTGCAAATTTTCTTCAATTGGTTCAGGATTACGTCCGGGGAAGAATCCGTCGGCTTGCGAGTTAAGTGTTGTTACATCACAGCCTAATTTTCTAATTAAATATGGAGCGGTATAACATCCGGCACCTGATCCACAATCAACAACCACTTTTAAATTTGAATCTTTAATAGCTTGCACATCTACTTTAGAAACTGCTTCATCAATATATTCATCAATTATTTTATCATTGTGATAGATTTCACCAATTTCTGAAAATTCTACACGGTCTGGCTCATCATCAAAGTATAATCTTTCAATTTCAAGCTCCATATCATCAGCAATTCCAATACCGTCAGAATCCAAAAATTTAATTCCATTATATTCTGGAGGATTATGTGAAGCTGTAATCATTACTCCACCATCATAATATTTGCGGATAGCATATTGGACTCCGGGGGTAGGCAGGATTCCTAAATTCACCACGTCACAACCGCTTGAAAGTAAACCTGCAGTTACAGCTTGCATTAACATAGGGGAAGTTGTACGTGTATCTCCGCCAATAGCGACGGTTCCTTTTATTTGTGTTCCATAACAAGCAGCAAGTCTTGTTGCGAATTCAGGAGTTAAAACGTCATTTGCAGTTCTTCTAACTCCAAAAGTTCCAAATAATCTTTTTTTATTAGACATATTTAAAATTCCTTTATAATTTAATATATAAACTTATTTTAGTTTTTAATCAATAAAAATATATTGTTAATTAATCATTCTCAAACTGTCCCCATTTGATAAAATCAATTCTAATTCTGAATTATATTGTGTAACTGTTCCAACAACTTGTACTTTGCGATTTTTAAAATCTTCAATGTCAAGGTTTTTTGACTGTATTTCCGCTACTTGATTTTCGAATATTATTAACTGAATCTGTGCATCTCCATCATTTATGGTTAAAAAATAACTTGTCTTTGAGCTTGATTGGGCAATGTCTGTAATTACTCCGTCAATGCGCACTTCTTCATCAATCATTGCATTATTAATGTCTTTAATATCAACTTCTTTAACTTCAATTGTCGGACTAAAAGCAATCAGGCCAATTATTCCAATAAGTGAGGTTATCAGGGCTATTCTTAATAGTTTATCATCTGTGATTTCCATATTTTCATAATGATTTTCAGAATAAATATATTCGATAGGATTTTACTCAGTAAAATTGATGTAGGTTTAAAAAAAACTATACGTGGCAACAAAAAATGAAGATTATGATTTTTTACGGGGTGTTTTTACACAATCATCGATTCAAATGTTATAGTGGGTAAAATCTTTGATTTTTTCTCTTTAATATTAGTGTGCCCGGACAATATTTTCCAGTAATTTACATTGTTGATGATATGCTTGTTGAAGTTCATGGTTATAAAAAAGCATATAACGTAACAATTGCTACTATCTCAGGTATTTTTCAAAGAATTTAAGCTTTTAATGTTGTTTTAGGTTTAACATTGAGATTATCTGGTGAAGGATTAGGTGCAATAATCTTTACAATCGGATTTTTAGCCAAATGCCGCTTGAGGTTTTAGGGATAATGATTATTGCTCAAGCGTTATTCAAAACAATGAAATCATCGTTTATTCAGTATGTGCATGATTGGATGAGCTAAAAACTCAAATTAATGTTTGGCTTTTAGAAATCCTGAATTTCGTGTGTTTTCTTTTGTATCGTCTGATTCATCATATGCATCATATGGCGCATCTGGATCAGGAGCTCTTCTTGAAAATGGTGAGCATTTTTTGTCGCAATGGGCAAATACAAAATCCAAATCCTGACTCCAACCTGTATGGCCAGTAATTACTAACGGATTAATATTCTTACTTCTTATTTTTTCTTCAAGTTTTTTCAATGATTTTAAGGATAGTTTATTGTCTTCAGCTAGTGGGGATAGGAAGCTATATCCTCCGTCAGAACCAAACCATATTGTATCTCCGGTAAACAGGTATTCATCATCAATCAAATAAACCATATGTCCCCAAGTGTGGCCTGGAACTAAAATGCATTCTACTTTAATGCCATCAAAATCCAGGATATTTCCATCCTTTAGGAGTACTTTTTCATTGTTGATTGTAACCATTGGAAGTTTATATAATTTGTAAGCTACTCTACGCCTAACTTCTCCAGTCAGATATCTATTTTCAATTTCACTTAGGTATAGTTTGCAGTGGCTGAATAGTCCGTCACTATCATCTTCTACAGCACCAACATGGTCTGTATCCTGATGGGTTATTAGGATATCACTTACTTCTTCAGGATCAATTTCTAACCATTCCATCTTCTCAGCAACTTTTGGATAATTATATCCGGCGTCAATCATTATTGTTTTACCCTCTTTTCTATAAAAAAAGATATTTGCAACATATTCTCTAATGCAAGCAACATTTTCATCTATCCATCCTGTATTCAATGGTTTGAATATCTCTTTTCCACGATACATCTTTGCCATATATTTAATTTGAAAATCTGAAGCTTTTTTTGTCACAGTTTCACCTTCTCAGTTTCCCGTATGGTACATTGAAAGCAATCTTTCAACAGTATCTGCATCATTCGGACTTTTATCTTTGCGGATATTTTTAACAACTGGGAATCGTAATGAGTAACCGGTTTCATATTCTGGGGATTCTACAATTTCTGAAAAAGCTATTTCTAAAACGATTTTAGGTTCAACTTTTATTTCACGACCCTTGGTTGAAATTTCAAGTTCCTTCATTTTCTCAGTTAAGTATTCTAAGGTAGCATCATCGAGACCTGTTGCGGCATATGCTACACTTTTAAAATCATCATTTTCATCTCTTAAAGCTACAAGATATGATCCAACGAAATCTCCCCTTTTACCAATTCCATAAGTTCCCCCAATAACAACCATATCTAATGTTTCAGGTTCAGCTTTATATTTAAGCATTTTTTTACCTCTAAGGCCTGGAATATATGGCGCACTTGCATCTTTAATCATGATTCCTTCATGACCTTCCTTGATTGAAATTTCAAATAATTCTTGGATTTCATCAATATTGTCTGCAGTTCCAACTTTCATTGTACTTAAATTCATCTCATCGACTGACGTATCAACAATATTTTCTAATGTGCTTCTTCTTGTTTTTAAATCCTCATCAATCATTGGAACTTTATAATACATTACATCAAATAAGAATAGTTTTAGAGGAACATTTTCCATCGCTTCTTCTACATTATATTTTCTTCTAACGCGATGCAAGACATTTTGAAAAGGCAGAGGTTTTCCATTGCGTGTAGCTATCACTTCACCTTCTACAATATAATCCTCATGAGGAAGGTGTTCATTAAAAAGCTCTACAATTTCCGGCAAAGCATGGGTGATGTTTTCTAATCTGCGTGTGAATATTTTAATTTCACTACCTTTGCGATGAATTTGTAGTCTTATGCCGTCATATTTGGTATCACAAATCGCCTCGCCCATTTCCGGTAGAATTTCATCTAGTGGAGGAGCCAATTGGGCAAGCATTGGTTTGACAGGTGTTCCGGGTGTTAAGTTAAGTTTTTCCAAACCCGTACTGCCTTCTTCCTTGGCGGTTCTTGCAACTACTGAAAAATCATTTGTAAGCATTTGCGCACGTTCGACAATAGATTTTTCAATATTAAATGCTTGTGCTATTGCATCACGAACCACTCCATCTCCTACACCAATCCTTAACTCTTCAGTGATGGTTCTTGTTAGATACTTAGCTTCTGTTCCACTTGCCTGTGATAATAATTCTAAAATAATTGCTATTTTACGATTGGTTGATTTTGAACCACTGATTTTAGATAATTTACGTAAGTTATTAAATACAAAATTAATTGTTAAGGGTTGTGAGAAAAAGGTCATTTGGGATTTTTTTGCATATAGTTTAACACATGCAAGGCCAATATCTCCTTCATCACGAATTGCATCTTCAACAATTTCCTGTGTTGTTCCAACAGCTTCAGCTACTGCCCGCTCAACCAATTTTGCCCCAATTCCAATTTCTTCCGAACTCCATGCCGGAAAAACAACTCCTAAAATCAAAAGTCCAACCTTTTCAATGGTATCTGAATCTAATGTTTTTAGGTAATTTGATATTATTTCTGTTTTTTCTAGTCTTTTTGTAGTTGCCTCAAGAGCTGAGTAAACGTCAACTAATTCCTGGTATTTCATTAAAAATCGCCTTTAGCTATTTTTACTGCACAATATTCTCCACACATTGCACACATTTCATCATCGTCAAGTTCACATTTGTTACGGTATTTTCTAGGCTTTGATTTGTCTAGGGCCAAGTCGAATTGAGCTTCCCAATCGAATTCCTTTCTTGCACGGCCCATTGCACGTTCCTTTTCCCATGCTTGAGGAAGTCCTTTTGCAACATCCGCTGCTTCAGCGGCAATTTTTGATGCAACAACTCCTTCTTTAACATCTTCAAGGCTTGGTAGGGACAGGTGTTCTGCTGGAGTAACATAACATAAGAAACTGGCTCCAGAACTTGCAGCTATCGCCCCTCCGATTGCGCCAGTAATATGATCATAACCCGGTGCAATATCAGTTACAAGAGGTCCTAAAACATAGAACGGAGCTCCATGACATATCGTTTTTTGAATTTCCATATTGGCTTTAATCTGGTTTAATGGCATGTGTCCGGGTCCTTCCACCATAACTTGGACATTAGCGTCCTGTGCTCTTTTAACAAGGCCTCCAAGGTTTACGAGTTCTTGAATTTGAGGGATATCACTTGCATCTGCTAAACAACCTGGCCTTAAACCATCTCCCAGAGATAATGTAATGTCGTATTCATAGGATAATTCAAGTAAGTAATCGTAATTTTCATATAATGGATTTTCCATATCGTTGTGATTTATCCAAGATGTCATGAATGTTCCTCCACGGCTTACAATACCCATCATTCTATTGGCAGCTTTTAGTTTTTCAACTAAATCCTTGGTAATTCCACAGTGAATGGTCATAAAGTCCACTCCTTCACGTGCTTGGTTTTCAATAGATTTGAAAATATCATCGGGATTCATATCCATTATTTCTTTGTTTTTATTTAATGTTACGACTCCCGCTTCATAAATGGGCACAGTTCCAATACATAAATCAACAGCATCCATAATTTTTTTTCTAAACAGTTTTAAATCAGAACCTGTTGACAAATCCATTAAAGCATCTGCACCATATTCCTGTGCTAATTTTGCTTTATCTATTTCCAGATTAATATCATCAATTTTTGATGATGAGCCAATATTTGCATTAACTTTGGTTCTTAAACATTCCCCTATACCACAAGGTTTTGAGTGTCCATTAATATTTTTTGGAATTACAACTTTACCTGCATCTATTAATTTAATTAATTTGCCTACATCGATATTTTCTTTTTTAGCAACATATTCCATTTCAGGAGTAATATTGCCTTTTTGCGCTTCACTTTTTTGAGTCAAATTTATCCCTCATGTTGACTAATCAGTAATAGTTATGTAGTTATAACTATATAGAATTAATTAAAATTATACTTGATGGTGGGATATTTATAAAAATTATATTTTTTGATACTGAAACAAGTGGTCTTGATTGTCAAAATTGTAGGATAATAGAACTTGCAATGTTGATTGTTGAAGAGGGCAAAATAATTGAAGAATATGATGAATTCATAGATATTGAAGAGCCTCTTGATTCAAAAATTATAAAATTAACAGGCATTGGCGATGAGTTGTTATCTGATGAGGGGGTTTATGAATATGTTGTTGCTGAGGATTTGAAAGAAAAATTAACTCCGGAAACTTTAATGATAGCTCACAACTGTCAATTTGACCTGTCGTTTGTCTATAATTTACTTAAAAGACATTTTCCCGATGAAGCATATGATATTGTTTCTAAAATGAATTGGTTAGATGCCTTAACAGTTTTAAAAGATCGTAAAGATTATCCTCACAAATTAATAGATGGTGTTAAACATTACAGTATTGAAGAAGTTAATTTTCACAGAGCAATTGATGATACAAAAGCCTTGTATGATTTAACAAAAGCATTAATGAATGAACGTGGCGATTTAAAGGAATATATTAATATTTTTGGATATAATTCTAAATGGGGAGTTAGTGGAGTTGAATTTCCATTTATCAAATATAAAAAACAATTTTATAATAAATTCATGGTTTCTCCAAACAATATTTTGCCTAGAAAATAATTTTATATCATGGGATAAGGTAAATCAGGATTATCTTTTTTAGGTTTTTCCCCACCAATTTTTGCTAAACGCATTTCTAGAAACTTTTTGCCCATTTCAGTTCGTGCATAAATCGGTATTGATTGTCCTACAGTTTTTATGCACTTGGCTTCTGCGATTTCACGGATATTTTTTGAAGCACAGGCTGTTGCAACATCACTTATATCAAATAATTCTCTAGCTTCCTTGGCACTTTTTTGAGTGGTGTGTACAACAAAAACATAAATATTGGTGTCTGGATGTTCTTTTTGAAGTTTTTTAATTTCTTTTGCATCACCTGCAACGGCAATAGTGACAGCTATATTCTTAAATCCTTTTTTAATTGCAAGTTTGATTCCCTTAATTTGGTTTATCTCAGCAGTTTTAGGATTAACAATATTTTCTTCACCTATTTTGGCTATTAGCTCTGGTATGGGACTTGTCTTGAAAAGACCTGAAACCCGTCCTCCGATTCCTTGAACAAGTTCTCCGTCCCAAACTACTAATGTTCCACAACCTTCTAAAACCATTACAGCACAATCAATAATTTTTTCATCAAGCAATGTGCAAATAATCTCTGAAATACCAAAGCTTAAAAAGTCTTTCATTCTTAGTTGCCTTTTGGAAGTGCACATTCCAAAATCATCGATTCTAAATTGCATATTTTCAGCTATTGCCTCTGGTGTGAGTTTTTTTATTCCACGGTGGTGATCAAAAAGGGGACAGTATTCGATTTCAGGTTCACTAACATTTATTACTTTACCATCTTTAATTGTTACTTTGCTCAATCCCATTGCTTCAATAATATGTTCGCTAATGTTTAATAGTTGAGTTTATGGAGTATTAAAAATTTGCTGTATTGCAAATCTAGACATTTTCAAAAACTTGTGTGAGGGTTATTTTTTGATTAATTTATGCACTTAATTTATTTCACGATAAACGGTTCCTTAACGTTAAATTATAAAGATTCCTTCAGATTAGGGAAAATTTTTAAATGAAAAATTTGTTTAAAGTGAAGTCACACAAGTTTGAAAGAGCCTGAAAATTTGGGATATAATTTTATATTGATTAAAAATTAAAATTTAGATTGATTAAAATGAATGTTGGAATTATTGGAGGTAGTGATGGTTTGGGAAAAACCCTCATTTACTATTTTAGAGAAGAATTTGAAGTATACATTACAGGCACAGACCATAAAAAAGGTCGTGGAGTTGCAGATGAATTAAATGTCAACTATATTGAATCTAATATTGAGATAGCAGATATTAGTGATATTTTAGTTATTAGTGTACCTATTCAATATACTTCAGATGTTATTCGTGAGGTTGCTCCATTTATGAAAAGTGGATCTTTAATGGTTGATGTAACCAGCGTTAAAGAAGAACCATTAAAAACAATGCAAGAAGTATTGCCTGATACTGTTGAATATCTTCCAACACACCCAATCTTTGGTCCACGCACTACCCGACTTGACAATCAAGTTATTGTTTTGGCTGCTGATAAAAAGGGGGAATGGTACAGGAAAGCTTATAATTACTTATCCAATAAAAATATGAGAATTATCGAAACTACTGCTAAAAAACATGACTTTATGATGAGTATAGTTCAAGTCTTAACCCACTTCTCATTCATTTCAACCGCTTCTGCAATTGAAAAACTTAAAGTGGATTTGTCTGAAACTGAAGATTATGAAAGTCCAATATACAATCTAATGATTGATATGATTGCCCGTATTGTTGCTCAAAATCCATATTTAACATACAATATTCAGTCTATGAACAATAATGGTTCTAAAATTAGAAATACATTTGCTGAAGCTGTAAATGAACTAAAAGATGTTATTAATGATAAAGATGAAGAGAAATTTGTAAAGATAGCCATTAGGGCAACTAAAAATATGGGAGATATTACAAATGCTTTAGGTAGGAGCGATAAAGCTATTAATGCCCTAAACTATGAATACATTATTTTAAACAATTCCATTGGTCAGGAAGTTGGTCTAAAACATATCTACTCTGGAAAAATCCACACGGGAATTTTAGAAAGTGTCGATGGTAAAACTGCTGTTTTAAGAGAGGGCAGTAAAGTTAAAAAACTTCGTATTGCAAATATTAGGATTTTACATCCTGAAGAATTTTATAAATGGAAAATTGATAATTTAAATACCGTAACCCAATCGATTAGTTGCGTATTTTCTAAGAGGGTTCATGTTGAAACAATTGAAAATGCAGTAATGAAAATTGATAATATTATTGATATTAGGTTAACTGATGTATATGCCGGTCCTCAAATTGACGATGACTTTATTAGCTTAACTTTTGAGGTTACTACATTAACCAGAGAAGATATTCAAAATGTCAAAGATTTATTCACAGGTTTTGGGGGAAGTATCAGATAAATTGTTTTACTAAATACGAACAAACATTAAAGTATCTAAAAGTAATTAAATCTTAAAATTTAAAATACATATTTAATTTTCACCTTTTTTTATTAATATTAATTTTAAGTTAAATATTTGATTAAATTGAATTCAGTATTGTTTAAATAATGAATAACTAATTTTTAAATGGTTTAAAAAAATCATCCTGACCGAAAGCTTTATATATTAAGACACATACAGATTAGTATGTCAATAAAGTTACAAAAAGTAACAAAAAGATTTTGACAAATTACAATTATTAGATTACATACAAACAAGGAGATGAGAAAATGGCAGAAAATGAAATTACATTAAAGGTTGCAGAAGCAATCTCACAAAAAGATGTAGGCCAAGGAGTTGCAAGAATTGATCCTAATGTCATGGAAGATTTAGGAATCCATGAAAGAGACTTAATTGAAATTATTGGTGAGAGAAGAACTGCCACTATCGCTCTTCCTTCACAAACAGATATTGGACTTGGAGTTATAAGAATTGACGGATTAATCCGCAAAAACTCCGGGGCTACCATCGGAGGTGAAGTTTTAGTTAAAAAAGCAAAAGCAACGGAAGCGAAAAAAGTTGTTCTTGCACCAACTGAAGACAATATTCGTGTACAGGGAGACGTAAGGGGATTATTTGCAGGTAAAGTAATGGTACAGGGAGACATTATTGGATCTCAAATCCGTGCACCAAAACCAAGTATGGGAATGGGATTCAATAGTATTTTTGATGAATTAATGGACTTTACTCCAGCAATGAAAGAAATTAAATTTGCAGTAGTCTCTACAAATCCAAATGATATAGTAATTGTCGGGCCAAATACTGAAGTGCAATTACATGAAACTCCAGTAGATGTCAGCAAAATCGAAGGTGTTGGAAACCTCGTTAATGTAAGTTACGAAGACATTGGAGGTCTTAAAGAAGAAGTTAAAAAAGTAAGAGAAATGATTGAAATTCCTCTTAAAAGACCGGAACTCTTTGAGAAACTAGGTATTGCACCTCCAAAAGGAGTCCTCATGCATGGTCCTCCTGGAACTGGTAAGACATTACTAGCTAAAGCGGTAGCAAGTGAAAGTGATGCTCATTTCATTGCAATAAATGGGCCTGAAATTATGAGCAAATATGTAGGCGGGTCTGAAGAAAACTTAAGGGAATACTTTGAAGAAGCAGAAGAAAATTCTCCTTCAATCATATTTATAGATGAATTAGACGCAATTGCTCCAAAAAGAGAAGAAACAAATGGGGAAGTTGAAAGAAGAACCGTTGCACAACTTCTTACATTAATGGATGGTCTTAAATCCCGTGGTCAGGTAGTAGTTATTGGAGCAACCAATAGGCCTGACTCTCTAGACCCTGCTCTTAGAAGACCTGGAAGATTTGATCGTGAAATTGAAATAGGAGTGCCTGATTCAGAAGAAAGAAAAGAAGTTCTTGAAATTCACACAAGAAACATGCCTCTTGCAGATGATGTAAACCTTGATAAAATAGCAAATACTACTCATGGTTGCGTGGGAGCAGATCTCGAATCATTATGTAAGGAAGCGGCAATGAGAGTAGTTAGAAGAATCCTGCCTGAAATACAAAACGATGAAGAAATTCCTAAAGAGGTAATGGAAAAAATTGTCGTAACTGGTGAGGACTTTAAAAATGCTCAAAAAGAAATTCAACCTTCCGCTCTTAGAGAAGTTTTAGTACAAATCCCAGATATTAAATGGGACGATGTAGGTGGACTTGAAGATGTAAAACAAGAGCTAAAAGAAGCTGTTGAATGGCCGTTAAAACATCCAGAAACATTCCAACGCTTAGGAATAAGGCCTCCAAAAGGAACATTACTTTATGGTATTCCTGGAACTGGTAAAACTTTACTTGCAAAAGCAGTAGCAAGTGAAAGTGAAGCCAACTTCATTTCAATTAAAGGTCCTGAACTCTTATCTAAATGGGTAGGGGAATCTGAAAAAGGTGTTCGTGAAGTATTTAGAAAAGCAAAACAAGCTTCCCCAACAGTAATCTTTTTCGATGAAATAGATGCAATAGCCAGCACACGTAGTGGAAATGACACTGATAGCGGTGTGACAAAAAGAGTTGTTAACCAACTTTTAACTGAAATGGATGGTTTAGAGGAACTTGAAGATGTAGCAATTATAGCAGCAACCAACAGACCGGACATTTTAGATGCTGGACTTATGAGGCCTGGAAGATTTGATAGACATATTCAGGTTAAAGAACCTGATGAAGAAGCAAGAATATCAATCTTTAAAGTACATACAAAAGGCATGCCGCTTGGAAGTGATGTTGATATTAAAAAATTAGCTAAAAATACTGAGGGTTATGTTGGAGCAGACATAGAATCCATATGTAGGGAAGCAGCAATGCTTGCACTAAGAGATAACATTGAAGCTAGTGAAATCCCATACAAATACTTTAAAGATGCAATAGATAAAGTAAAACCTGGAAATAAAGCCGGGCATGACGAATTAGTCCAATATATGTAGGGACCAAACGCCCTACATTTTCCCTCTTAATCATTATCTGATATCTAACCATATTTGGGGAAAGGTATGGAATCTTTCCCCGACCTCTAAATTGATGTTCTTTTGTCACTATATTATTTTTCAAAAACTTATGTGCTTGATTATTTTTGGATTAACTTATTTCACAACACGTGATTTATTAGCACTAAATTATAACGCTGTCTCCAGATATCAGGTAAAAGTTTCAAATGAAAATTTGTTTAAATTGGAATCACACAATAGACAATTTTCAGTATGATAAATTTTTAATACTATTACTTATTAATCTAATTAATGTTAGTATGAAAATTATAAACGAAGATGAAAAGGAAGGAATTGTAGAAGTAGTTCCAGAAACATTGGATGATTTATGGCATTTATCCCATGTAATACAGATTGGGGATAATGCTTCCTCTAAAACAACTAGGCGTATACAGGACAACACTGGAGATACAATCAGAAGTGATAGGGGAATTAAAAAAACTTTCTATTTAGGTTTAGATATTGAAAGTATTTCTTTTCATTTATTCACAGGAAAACTGCGATTAACTGGCGTCATTACAAGAGGTCCGGAAGATTTAATACCTCTCGGATCACATCATACTTTGGAAGTCAAATTGAATGTTCCTTTAAAAATCACCAAACCAAGATGGTCTAAGTGGGCTATTAAAAGATTAAATCAAGCAATTGAGGCTTCCCGTAAATTATCTGCAATCATTGTAGTTTTAGAAGATGACACTGCAACATTAGGTTTGATGAGACAATTCGGAATTGAATATTATGGTCCAATTAAAGGCAATGTCTCAGGTAAACGCATCTTAGATAAAAATCGGCAAAAAAATATCACTCAATTTTATGAAAAAGTCATAGAATCAATTGCTAAATTTGATTCAATTCAAAATATTGTAATTGCAGGGCCGGGTTTTGTTAAAAATGATTTTCATGATTATTTAAAAGACAATCATAAAGATTTAGCTAAAATATCCGTTGTTGACTCAACCGGTGCCGGCGGAAGAAATGGAATAAATGAAGTTCTTAAAAAAGGCACTGTTGAAAAATTAACTTCCGAAAATAGAGTTGCCCAAGAAATGGGAGCTGTCAATAATTTATTGGAAAATATTGGCAAAAACTCTTCAAAAATCACTTATGGTATAAAAGAAACTAAAAATGCCATTAATTTAGGTGCGGTATCCCAATTATTAATTCTTGACACGAAAATAGCAAGTGAAGACATGGATGAGGCAATGGATATGGTTGAAAACATGAAAGGTGAAGTAATGGTCATCAGTAGTGAACATGATGGTGGAAAACAATTAGAAAGCTTAGGTGGGATGGCGGCTATTTTAAGGTACAAAATTGCTTAATTTTATATATTAAAAACAATTTAAATCTTATATATATAAAAATTATAATCGTGATTTAATATGATGTATTCATCGATACTTTGTGCACTAATATTTGTTTTTGTTTTATCCGCAATAGGTACGGCTATTATAGATATAATATTTAGATTTTTAGGAAAAAGGGGATATTTAGGTAACTTATATCCGAATGTTCGTGGAGGAATTCCACGTGCTGTAGGTATTGTTCCTTTTGTAATATTGTCTTTTTACATGCTACCAAGATTTAACAATTTAATTTTAATCATAGGTATTTTTGCACTAATCGATGATGTTTTGGGCAGAAAAAAATCTCCATTTGGTATTGAATGGGGTCAATTGTCAAGAGGAATCGGAATAATTGCGGTGATGATTGTTGGGATATATCAAGGTTTAGGCATATCTGCAATATTTGTTGCACTTATGGTTCAGCCATTAAATATTTCAGATATGCAACCGGGATCTGCATGTATTGTAACAATTATAATGTCAGTTCTAACAATTGTTGCAACATTATTAATCGGTTCCCAACCATATGCTGAATTGCCTGCTGTTTATACTCCATTGTTGTTGTTAGCTGTTTGTTTAGGATATTGTCCGCTTGATTTTTCAGGAAAAATCATGTTGGGTGAAGTTGGAAACCATACATTTGGCGTGGCACTTGGTTTAGCATTTTATGTAATGGGAGAATTGGTTGGAGTACTGGTATTCGGATTTATAACAACTGCATTCATTGCTTTTGTAAGACGCAATAACCTAATCATATTCTTTAGACAAAAGCTCCGTATTCTTGACCCAACATTTGGTGACTTTTTCATGGATGTTTTGACTGGGGGAGGATTAGGAGATTTATTTAGAAAATGGATTTTAGAGGATAAGCAATATAATATTAAAAATCCATTATTGATTTCATTAGGTTTTAGGAGATTATTGTACAATCCTCATGCTCCAAATCACAACACATATGTTCCAAACAGTTATGTTTCACGTTTAGATAAAGGAGAATGATTTATGAAGGCATTATTTGTAGTCACTGGTCGGGGACTTGGTGGGGATGCTATGATTGCTTTAAATGTTATGAGTGCATTAGAAAAGCGAGGTATAATTTGTGATGTTGCATTGGATGAGTCTGCTCCAGGTGTTTTATTTGAAAAACATGGATATTCTTGGCATAAAATATCTATCCCTCAAGCTGGAGGTCATTCTGCAACTAAATTATCTGCTCTTAAAGGAGCTCTTAAATTAATACCTGCTGCTTTTAAAACTAGAAAAGCTATCAAAAAATCCGAATCTGATTTTGTCATTGGTGTTTTAGGAGGAGGTGCAATTGTTGGGTCTTTTGGAGGAAAACTTGCTAGGATTCCTACTTTTTCTTTAATTTCAACGCCTCTTGATTCAAAAGTATGTCCAAAATTTAATCATTGTTTTATTTTACCGGAATTGGATAAATTTAGATGGGATAAACTTCCCAATAATATGGAAAAATCTTTTTATCCATTAGCTAATGATATTGGTGAAGGCAAGCCTGAAATTGCTTTAGAAAAATTAAAAGAATTCCCTAATTTCGATGAAAATAAAAAAACTATTGTATTTTCATCTGGTTCATCTATTTTTAAAGGCACAATTGAAGCTATTAATTTGGTTGCCAATAGAACTGATGAGTATAACCTAGTTTTAGTGGGTTTGCCATTACATGATGAGTATTATGATTTAATCAATGAGGATAAAATAATCTATGCAGGTTATATTGACTGGATAAATCATTTATTCAAATTCTCTGATTTGACTGTACTGACAGATGACGGTGTTTCTCTTGAAGAAGCATTCACTTGTGGAAAACCAATTATCGCCCTTACTCGTGTAAAATGGGGCAGATATCAGAATATGGCTGGCGTTTTTAAGGGAGCTATGATTGAATCTGAAGTTAAAGACGTTAATGAAAATATTAAAAAGGCATTTGAAAATTACGAATCACTTCAAGAAAATGCTTTAATTTATGGTGAGAAATGTTTACATGCTGCTGATAATTTAGCAGGCAGTATCCTTAAAAAATTAGATTAGTGGTTATTATAACCACATATTTTTAATAATTTTATAATTTGAATCAGTTGATGGGTGTATTTCTAAAAATTCACCGTAATCATCTAAATCATAATCCATTCTCATCAAATATGAAAGATATGCCACATCACTTGTTGATGATGGGGATATTGAATTTATTCTATTTATTTTATTCTTGTTTTTATCAAACTCAATTTCAGTATATCCGGTATCTTCCATTAGTATGTTCCAAAAGGAATGTGGGCCTGCAATTCCAGGTATTCCAATCACTTCTTTATCATCATCGCTTAAGTGGTTTTTTTCATTTTCAACAAAGCTAACTTCCATGTTCAAACTTAAGGTTTGAGGAATACAATTGTAGCTTACTTTATTTGAATACTTGGCCATATTTCTTGCAGCAGTGATGCCTTCCATTCTTGCTACGGGTGTTAATTGATATCCGCCAGTAACATCTCCTGCAGCATATACATTATCAACATTGGTTTGCATCATTTCATTAACTCTGATAGTTTTATCATCATTTAACTCAACAAATCCATCTACAACCTCACTGTTTGGAGTTCTGCCGGTTGCAAAAAATGGAATGCCTTCTAATTCATCTTCACTATCAGTCAATATTTTATTTTTAAATGCTTGTTTTATATTGGTATTTTCTAAAACGTTAACATCTGGAATTATCTTATCTAAGATATATTTTTTAGTAGCTTCACTTATATCTTTTAAAATTTGGCTTCTTGCAATAAGATTAACTTCACTGCCAAGTGTTGAATAAATATTGGCTATTTCACAAGCAATAATTCCCCCACCAATAATATTTAATTTCTCAGGAATATCATTGAGTTTCAAAATATCCTTATTGGTTAATCCATATTCTTTTCCAGGGATATCAGGAATAAATGGACGAGCACCAGTGGCAATTAGTAAATTATCATATTCAAAAGTTTCATTATTTACTTTAACAGTGCCTTCTTCAACACTGGCTTCTCCATAAACAATATTGTTTCCAACACTTTCATTTTCCATCTGGTTTATTTGTCGTAGTATAACCTGGGTTTCACATATTTTTTCAACAATCTTTTCATAAGATAATTCGAGTTGGGTTTTTAAAAAACCGTAATGATTAAATCTTTTATTTAAATCAATGAATTTGGTGATGTCAGTTAATGCACAAACAACCATACATCCTTCATTTAAGCAGGTTCCTGCAATATGATTTTTTTCAATTAAAGTGACCTCTTTCCCTAATTTTCCAAGTTCAAAAGAACCTAATCTTCCTGCGGGACCTGATCCGATAACAATATTTTTCATTTTTTCACCTGTTCAGATAGTTTTATATAATACTAACTTTTAATAGTATTAATATAAAATTATTTTGGAGATGGAAATCATGTGTATTGCAGCACCTGCTCATGTTATTGAAATTGACAGAGAGGCTAATTTGTTGGTGGCTGATTTTGGCGGAGCCAGGCAACAAGCAAAATTGGACCTTTTACCTGAAGTAAAAGTTGGTGATTATGTTTTAATCCATGCTGGTTTTGCAATAGAAAAATTAACCGAAGAAGCAGCTAAAGAATCTTTAGAAGCTTGGGAAGAACTTATGGAAATTCTTGAAGAAGAAGATAGGGAAATGGAAAAAGCGAGAAGTGCTAATTTAAATCAATAAATAGACACTCTTGTTACTCCTTTTATTTTTAAAAATTCGTTTATTAAATTACCTTTAACAGGTTTTTCAGTAATTATTGTTAGTATTGGATTTCTTTGAAGTTCGGTGTCTTCAGCATAAGCTTGTCTAATGCTTATACCTTTTTTTGAAATTAAACTAGTAATATTGGCTAGTATGCCTTCATTTTCAGATCCAACTTCAATCTCAATTACGCCTAGTTCAAGGTTTTTGGCAATGTTTTTTAAAAGTGTTCCGGCAGGGGTGATATTACAGAATATATTGTTTAATTCTGGATCTTCTTGAATTACTTCAATTGTAGATTTGATTGCACGTCTGTCAACATTTGCTGCTGTTGCCAATGATTTATCGCTTATTTTTAAATTTCCACAATAAACTTTACCGTCTTCACCTAGAGACAATCCAAGTTCAATCATTTTTTCTGCAACTCTTAGTCTTGCAGGGTATTTTTTAAATTTTTCATTAACTTTTTCCCACATTTTAATCATCATTCCAACTTTTTGTCCATTTAAGTTAATATTTTTAGAATTAGGTATTTAATAATTTCTAAAAAATCACGATAAAACTCTTAAGTTATAAAAAAATTCTAGAAAATCAGTAATTAGTAGGCTAGATGGGATTCGAACCCATGACCTCCCGGTTATCAGCCGAGCGCGCTAACCAAGCTGTGCCACTAGCCTATAAGATTGGTGTGACAGTTAACTGTCAACACTTATATATTTGTTAATTACTATTATATAACTGTTTCGGTTATAAAGGTAATTAATTAAATTTTTTAAAATTTCATCTATTAATCATTTCGTTAATAGAATCTGCCATAGCATGTCCTTCAACATTAATGATAACTTTTTCGATACCTTCCACGTTTTCAGCTCTGATTTTAGCATCAGCAGCAATACGGGTAATGCTCATACAACCTGGATTGGTTGGTTTAAGAATAATTTCTGCTTGGTTGCCGTCAACGGTAATATTTTGTACAATACCCATATCTACAATACTAATTCCCATGTGAGGGTCATTAATTGGAGTGATTGCGTCTTTAATATCCTTTACTAAATCTTCTGACATTTTAAATCTCCTATAATTTATGTATTTATTATTATATAACAATGATATTTATATATGTTTTTATTTTGACTCTTTCAAAAACTTTGTTGATTTTCAAAATCCTTTTTGCGATTGTCATTCCAAATTAAATCTCTGCGATAGATTCGTTTTAAAACACCTCGTTTGGTCTTGAATGTTCTTTTTCTAGATTTTGGCATTGTTTTTTGGAAGGCATTTTCAATTTTGTTACTTGTTTTTTCAATTCGTTTATCTTTTAAGTGATGAATAAAGCTTTTATATCGAGGAGTGATTGATTTTCTGATTATTTTGTAAATAACTGGATGAAAATCATCTTTGCGATAAATTAAAGATTGTACTTCATTTTTGAATTCATCGTAATCATTTAAATCGAATAAATCTTTGATTATTTTCAGTTGTTTGCGGCATTCTTGATATTCTTCGTCAGAAATGAGATTTTTATCTTTAAAAGTTTTTAATTGTTTATTTAAACTTTTTTTAGTATGGAAAATACATAATTGGTGTTTAAAACCTAGTTTTGGTATAATTGAGGCATATTTTTTATCTAAATCTGTTGTGATTGCAATTTTATTTTTATTTACTGTAGATTCTCTTAAAAACTTCTCAACAGTGTTTTCATCTTCAGTATCGTAAATTGCATCGGCTACGATGCAATTTGAAATTGAATCAAGTAATGTGTGTCGATATTTCCATTCTCCATTGATTTTTATCCATTCTACATCAAAGACATAATATCCCGAGCAACGACCTAAATCAAATTCTAAAATGTTTTCATCAACAAAAAGCCAATTTTCAATCGTTTGATGTGAAACTGTTATTCCAAAGAATTTTTTAAAAGATTTACAAACATTTTTCAAGCTTCCCAGATAATCTGAAATTAAATGCTCTGATTTACTTTTCAATTCATTCGTAAAATTACTGTTTTTATCAACAAGACTTGTTAAATCAGTTTGAAAGGTTTTACCACAACGTTTACAAATATAACGCTGAACTTTCACCTTAGTTTTGCCTATTTCTTTAAATACTAATGTTCTTTTTGTAAAACCATATTTAACTACATGACGAGTTCCACAATGAGGGCATCGAGCTAAACTCATTTTAAAATACGGAACATCCTTCTTAAAACTCAAATCAAAAGATTTCAGAGCCTTTTGACAGGATTTAAAAATTTTCACAAAACGAGGATCTGAAAGGACAAATCCATCATTAAAATCACAAAATATATATTGTTTAACATCTAAAATACTATTTGGAGTATTTGTTTTTTGATTAGGCATAATAAAAACTTTTACTCCACCTATTTATTAAATTTAACTATTTTTAGACAAAATTAAAAATTCCAAACTAATTTTCATCAAAAAATTTCAAATCAACAAAGTTTTTGAAAGAGCCCAAAATTAAGTTAATTTTAATAATAATCACTAATATAATTATAAATAGTTATTTTATTTGAGGATTAAATATGATACCAGGTATGAACAAAAAACAAATGAAACAAATGGAAAGACAAATGAGAAAAATGGGTATGAAAATGGAGGATCTTCCAGGTGCTATTGAGGTCATTATCCGTTTTGAAGATAAGGAATTAATTATTGACAATCCTAATGTAAGTTTAATGAATGTAATGGGACAAGAAACTTATCAGATTGATGGTAAAGCTCGTGAAGTTGAATTAGAATATAAAATTGAAATTCCTGATGAAGATATTGAGATGGTAGCCAATAGTGCTAATGTGTCCCAAGATGAAGCAAGAGAGGCTCTTGAAGAATGCAAAGGGGACTTGGCTGAAGCTATTATGAAATTAAACCAATAGATAATATGATAGTAATTGCCCATATTTCTGATTTGCATATATCCAAGGATTCATTTGACGAAAAAGTATTTATGGATGCTGTAACTGAAATCAATCATCTACGGCCAGACATGATTATTTTAACTGGAGATATTACAGATAATGGTTATTATAAGGAGTATCAGCAAGCAACTAAATATTTGGCAATGTTTGATGCTCCATTATTTGCAGTTCCAGGAAACCATGATGCCCGTAATTTAGGTTATCAGACTTTTGAAGAGCTAATCGGTGAGAAAAGTTGGAAATTAACTATGGATGATGATTTTACTGTAATGGGCATTGACAGCAGTTCTCCTGATGAGAATAGTGGTCATATTGGAACGCCTCAGCATATGTGGTTGGAACATCAATTAGATGAATGCGTAATTAATGAGAAATTTTCTATAGTGGCATTACATCATCATGTTGTCTCGATTCCTAAAACCGGCCGTGAACGTAATGTTTTATCCGATGCAGGGGATATATTAAAAACTTTAACAACTCATGAGGTAGATTTAGTTTTATCCGGTCACAAACATGTGCCTAATGTTTGGAAGATAAACAATACTGTGATTGTAAATGCAGGTTCACTATGTTCTACTAAACTCAGAGGTAAAAATAAAAATTCATACAATGTTTACAATATTACAGAAGACGAAATCGAAATTTTCCTTAATGAAGTTAGTGGTGAAAAATTATTATTTGGAAAGTATCCAAGAAATGCAATATAAATTAAATTTAAATATTGAATAAAATAAATATAACAAACTGAATTAAATTAATTGTTTAGGTGATATTATGAAAGTGGTCGTTGATGCTTCTAATGTAGCTCATAATGTTAAAAATGAAAACGGACAACCTCAAATGGCTAATATTCTTGCTGTAGTAAAAGCATTAGAAGAAAGTGAAGATGAATTTGTAATTATTGCCGATGCATCATTACGTCATGATATTGATGATAAAGAAAAATTCTTAAAGTTATTGGAAAGTGAAAATGTGGAAGAGGTTCCCTCTGGAAATGATGCAGACCATTTCATATTAGAAATTGCTACTCGTGAAAAAGCAAAAGTATTGTCAAATGATAAATTCAGAGATTATGCTGCTGAATTTAGGAATATTTCATCAATTAGAATACCTTTCACTATTGATAACGGCAGACTCACCTTTGGAAAACCAAAAAAACCTAAAAAGGATAGGAACATATTACAACATATTTGTGATGAAATCATTAAAGAATTAAACTTCAAAAAATGGGAAATTTACACTGGTAAAGAAGGTTTGGAGATTTCTCCATTAAATATTGCTAAACAATCAATTATACGTATTGATAATGAAAATAATACAGAATCTAGGCTGGAGAATATTTTTGCAAAAATACCAATGTTTAATAAAATTGTAGAAATGGTTGATGATGTTGAAATAGCAGCTCCATATGTGATTTTTGTATTGGTTCATCCTAAAGATTATAAAATCGCTGTTAAAAATGCAGGAAACATTTCTGTTACTGTTGCAGATAGATTAGGGCTTGAGAAAAAACCTTTAATCGCTGTGCGTAATGATTTATTTACAAAACCCGGCACTTTTGAATTGAATATTTTATTAGCAGATGAGGTTACAGAAACCTCTCCATATAACATATTGATTCGCGTAAGTGAAAATGATGAAGTTTTCATTAAAAGAAATTCAAGAAATATTGCAAGCACTATTGCCGGAAGACTTGGATCTTGGAAATTCCCTTTTGTTTCTGTAAAACCAGATATGCTTTTAGAAAAACCGGGGGATTTTGAAATTGAGCTGGAAAAAGGAGGTAATTTAGATGGTTAATTTATTAACCAAATCAATTATCAAATCCGCTGCTAAACTCACTCCAATTGCTATTGGAACTAAGTTTTTCCCAACAAATTCTTTAGAAACAGAATATGTGGAGTTATTTAATTATACTCAAACCATTCTTTTTGAACTTGAAAAAGCAGAAATTACCTCAGATACTATTTTACAAAATCTTGTTCGTGATGTCGGTGCTGAAAATCTTCCAGACAATTATACATTTCATGAATTAAAACCTGCAGAAAATAAAATCGAAGAATATGCATTAGTGAGCAACATTATCATGGGAAGTGATCGCTACTTTTACATTGAACTTCCACATCCTTCCCGTTTAATTGACATTTTTGTTAAGATTATTGAAAATGAGAAGGGTGAAATTGTGGAAAAAACAGCAACGGAACTTGTTGCAAGAATGTTAAGTAAAAATGATGCAATACGTGTAGCTATTGAATTAATCGGCATTGGATTATCAGAAGGAATTCAGGTAATATCCGCTGTTGGAATGACTGGTGCTGCTTCAATAGAACGTGCAATTCACTATACTCAAAATGTTGGAAGTTTTCCAGGTATTGCGTTTACAAAATTAGGTGGGGAATATGCATTGGTATTTGATTCGCCTTTCTTACTTAAAGAATCCCGGCCAGTAGATTTGGAAAATTACTTATTCATCGATTTAATTGATTCTACTAAATTCATCAGTAAAAATGGTAGGAACCGATTGGTTGAGCTGATGACTGGCATTAAAAATTTCATTGAAACAGAATGTGATGGGGAAGTAGAGGGTTATCGTGAAGGTGGGGATGATTTTATTGCAAGATTCCCATCAAAAGATTTAGCAATCCGTGCGGGACTTGATGCAGCTTGGTTTGCATTAGATAATGGTGCTAAAATTAGAGCAGGGATAGGAAGAAGTAGACGTGAAGCTGGTGAAAGAGCTCAACTGGTTGATGATTTAGAATCAACTTCTCCATTATCATTAGTTGTTTTTGAGTTAGCTAATGGATTATATGCTTATAATATTCCATCTGAATTTACAAGAACTTTAATCAATTTAGTTGAAAATGAAAAACCAAAATTAATTGGTGTATTTCTATTTGTGTTTATATTTGCTTACTTATTGTCAATTTTAGGATTAGGAATGTTTAGTTTTATTGGTATTATTCTAGCATTGTTATATGCTTTTGTAGCTTAAATTAAATTTAATATGAGATAATATGAGACGAAAAAAAGAGAATAAAAGGGTATTGCGATCAGGCAATGGTCGCCAGCAAACTTCTGGAGGAAAACTAAGAAGGAATAAAAGTAATACTCGTCAATTTGCTCCGGTTAGACAACATAGTGATAGGGGAAATAGACATAAAAGAAAAACTAACATGTCTCTTGTTTTAATCATGATTATTGCATTGATTGCATTTGTTATCGGTGCTGGAATGGGTGTCTCCTTAAGTTTTGATGATAATGGTGATGCGGATGGACCTCATTTTAAAAATGTTACTAAAGAAATGACAAATAATTTAAATGATACTGATGAGGTTTATTATGATAAAACATTGGATAGTGTTGATTTCAACGAAAATAACACCTCCCCAATGATTAATCAGTATCAAACTAGTGAGAACTAACTTTTTGTGATATTTATGAATTTTATTAAAGAGCTAGATGGCGGATTTTCAGTAATTGAAAATCTAAAGGTATCCGGGGCTCGTGAAGGTAAATATGGCGTCAGTATTATTTTTTGTCCAAACAGTACTGCTTCAGCGGTTTTTACTTCAAATAAAGTAGTTGCGGCTCCTGTTGATTATACTAGAAATGTTTTAAAAAAAGGTATCGTTTCTGCTGTTTTTGTTAATAGTGGCAATGCTAATTGTTTTACAGGAAAACAGGGTTTTAAAGATTGTGAAACATTAGTTGAATTGGTGGCGAAAGATTTGAAATTGCCTAAAGATGAAATAGCTATTTCATCAACTGGAGTTATTGGCCGTGAAATGCCAATTGATATAATTTCTAAAGTTGCTTATGAATCCTTATCTAAATTAGGAAGCAATCCTGAAAATTCTCTAGCCGCTGCAAAAGCTATAATGACAACTGATACTTTTCCTAAAGAATGTGCCGTTGAAGTTACTTTAAAAACAGGTGAAAAAGTTAAAATCGCCGGAATCACTAAAGGAAGCGGAATGATTGCCCCTAATATGGGCACCATGTTGTCTTTTATTGTAACTGATGGAGTAATTGCTTCAGAAGATATTAAAAAAGCTTTAAAAACCTCAGCTGATATCAGTTTTAACATGATTGTTGTTGATGGGGATGAAAGCACTAATGATACTTGTTTAATGATGGCTAACGGCCAATCAGGTGTTGATATTGTTCGCGATGGCGAAATCGATTCAAATTTCCAGGAAGCTTTAAATTATTTATGCATTGATTTGGCTCGTAAAATGGCTCGTGATGGAGAAGGAGCTACTAAATTTATTGAAGCTAATGTAGTGGGCGCTAGAGATGATGAAGATGCACGTCTGGCAGCAAAATCAATTATTTCTTCGAATTTATTTAAATCTGCAGTATTTGGTGGAGATCCTAATTGGGGGAGAATTGTTTCTGCAATTGGATATTCTGGATGTGATTTAAACCCGGATATTGTAACAATAGCCATTGCTGATGGGGAAGATGAGGTTAACTTAGTTAAAAAAGGCGAAATATTAGCTTTTGAAGATACTCCTTATCTCAAAAGGGCTGAAAAGATAATGCAGTCAAAAAATATCAGGGTTAATATTGAGATGTATTTGGGCAATGGTGAAGCTACTGCCTGGGGCTGTGACTTAACATATGATTATGTTAAAATTAATGCAGAATATACCACTTAAAGAAAAGATTTAAATATATTTAAAACTAAATATTTTTTTGTTATAGATTTAATTCTAATACTGTAATTAATAAATTTTTAAGGAGGGGAAAATATGGCAAAAATTAAAGGAACTAACAAAAGAACCAGACAAAAAAGAAGTTATACTAAACCTGGTAGTAAAAGAGGGAGAGGAGTTAAACAAACTTGGAAAAAATAATCCTCTTATAACTTTTTTTTCTTATTATTAACTATTTTTAAGTGTTATTTATATTATTTCATATTGACAATAATTATATACTATTTTTTTCAAATCTATTATTCTAGGTGATAAATGATGATGCTAGAAAATGGACATAGGGCTCATGGATTTTCAAGTGCTAATTTTTTAGATTCCGATGAAATTATCAGGGAATTAAATTTAACTGGTGACGAAGTATTCATGGATGCCGGTTGTGGTGATGGTCATAATGCAATTAAGATAATTGAAGATTATAATCATAAAGGAACTGTTTATGCAGTAGATATTTATGATGCTTCAATTGAGGATATGGAAACATATAAAAAAGAGAATAATGTTGAAAATTTAATCAATATTGAAGCGAATATCACTGAAGGCATTCCCGGAGTTGAAGACGGATCAATTGATGTTGTTTTAATGGTTAATGTATTCCATGGATTTAAAGCTTCAAGAAAACTTGATGAAGTGGTTTCTGAATTAAATAGAATAATTAAAAATGACGGCAAGATTGCAATCATGGATTATAAAGCATGGGATGTTCCAAATGGCCCTCCTACAAAATTCAGATCTTCACCTGAGGATCTGGAAAAATTGTTCTTAAATCA
Source organism: Methanobrevibacter sp. V14 (assembly GCF_963082475.1). Lineage (NCBI taxonomy): Archaea > Methanobacteriati > Methanobacteriota > Methanobacteria > Methanobacteriales > Methanobacteriaceae > Methanobrevibacter > Methanobrevibacter sp. V14. Next base: position 114,047 of record NZ_CAUJAM010000001.1, on the reverse strand, counting down.
CGGGCTTAAAAAGAGTTATTTAAACGAAGAAATTGGTGAGGACATTCCTGAAGGCAAATCTCACTTTTTAATCATGTTTGAAAAGGAATGATTTTTTTAATTGAGAGTTTGAAACTCTCTTAAAACTTTTTTTATTTATTGAAAATCATTAAATACTATTTTTTAAAGATTATTAGTTAGGTGTAATTATGCAACATATACATCATGGTAAATCAAGTGCAAAATTTTTCAATGCTAATGATATTTTAGATGAATTAGAACTCAAAGATAATGATATTTTTAGATGTTGGTTGTGGTGAAGGTTATATTTCTATAAAAGCAGCAAGGGAATATCTTTCAAAAGGAGTTGTTTATGCAGTTGATTCTCATGTTGGATCAATTATGAGTTTAGAGGATTATATTCAAGAATATGATATTAAAAATATAATCAGCATAGAATCTGACATTATTAATGTTTCAGATATCGATGAGGAGTCTATTGATGTTGTTTTAATGGTTAATGTATTCCATGGATTTAAAGCATCTGGTGAGATGGACGAGGTTATTGAAATTCTAAAAAAACTTATCAAATCTGGAGGAAGGATTGTTATTGTTGATTTCAAAGCTATTGAAATGTCTATGGGTCCTCCAGTTGAAATTAGAAGTTCTCCTGAAGAGTTAGAAAACTTATTTTTAAATCATGGTCTTAAAAGGAGTCATTTAAACGAAAATATAGGTAATGAAAACTCTCATTATCTAATAATATTTGAAAAGGAGTAGAATTTCATGATTTTTGCAGCAATTTTGGCAGGTGGGATAGGTTCAAGAATGGGAGGTATGGATACTCCTAAACAATTCTTGACATTAGGAAATAAACCAGTTATTATTCATACCATTGAAAAATTTGTAATAAATAAGAATATTGATAAAACCATTGTGCTAATACCGAAAAAATTTATAAATCACACAAATGATTTGATTAAAGAGTATATTGGTGAAAATGAGGATATTATAGTTATTAAAGGTGGGGAAACAAGAAATGATACCATAATGAATAGCATTAAATATATTGAGGAAAATTTCGGTATTGATGATGAATCCATTATCATTACTCATGATTCAGTACGTCCTTTTGTAACCCATAGGATTATTAATGATAATATTGATGCTGCTAGAAAATATGGTGCTTGCGATACTGTTGTTCCGGCAACCGACACTATCGTTGAAAGTGTAAATGGTGAAACTATTGAAAGCATTCCTGTGAGGGATTATTATTACCAAGGCCAAACTCCACAGAGCTTCAATATAAAGAAACTTTTTAACTTGATTAATAGTTTAACAGAAGCTGAAACTAATATTCTCACTGATGCATGTAAAATATTCACACTTAAGGAAGAAGATGTACATCTAGTTAAGGGTGAACAGACAAATATTAAAATTACATATCCCTATGATTTAAAATTAGCAAATACAATACTTGAGGATGGAAATGATTAATGTTAGTTATAGATTGAAATCTCCAAAATTCTTTGAAGAGGATATTGATGAAATGGAACTTGATGGTGTAATAGTAAGGCCAACATATCTATCAATTTGTCAAGCAGACCAAAGATACTATCAAGGTTTAAGGCCTATTGAGGTTTTAGAAAAAAAATTGCCAATGGCTCTAATTCATGAAGGAATTGGTGAGGTAGTATTTGACTGTTCAAGCAATTTCAATGTTGGAGATAAGGTTGTAATGATTCCAAACACACCTCAGGGTGAAGATGTTTGCAGGGCTAATTATTCATATAAATCCAAATTTAGAGGGAGTGGTTTTGATGGATTCACATCAGATTTAGTTAAATTAGAACCTGATCGTCTTGTTAAATTGCCCGATGATTTTAATATGCATGTTTCTGCATTCATTGAATTGATGAGTGTAGCTTATCAAGGAATAACTAAGTTTTCAGAAATTGCAATTACTCCAAAAGAGGTTTTAGGAGTTTGGGGCGATGGCAATTTGGGTTTTATTACAGCATTATTTTTAAAAGAGAAATTTCCAGAATCTAAAATAATGGTTTTTGGAAAGCATTTGGAAAACTTAAATTCATTCTCCTTTGCAGATGCAATTTACCAGATACATAATGTTCCTCAGGGTTTAGTAATTGATCATGCCTTTGAATGTGTTGGTTCAAGTGCTTCTCAATCAGCTATTGATCAAATCATTGACTTAATCAATCCTCAAGGAACTATAAACTTATTTGGCGTTAGTGAATATCCAGTACCAATTAATACAAGAATGGTTTTAGAAAAAGGATTGACTATTCAGGGAAACAGTAGATCTGATAGGGAAGACTTTGTTGGAGTTGTTAAAACTCTCGAACAAAATTCTCAACTATTTGAATATCTAGAAAAGCTGATAACTAATATTTGCGAAATAAACACGTTAGATGACTTAAAAGATGCATTTAACAAAGATTATATTTCACGCTTTGGTAAAACTATTTTAAAATGGAATAAATAATTCATTGGATTTGATTAAGTATTTTCAATGTTTCCAGTCTAAAATAATTCCTTTCATTTTTTTTACACATCACTGGAAGTATCCGAACAACATCAATATCGTCGCTTTCAAGAGGAATATTGTTTTTAAGTTTATCCTTAACGGTTTCAAGGATGATATGGCATGGATCGAATTTGGAACATGCAAGTTTGATTGTAAATTCAGCTTCTGAAGTTATCTCAATCTCTTTAACACTTACCTCAATGTCATGGTGACATAATAAGTAAATTGCAACATGTTTGTGGTGTTTTTCATATAAACTTTCAGCAAATCCTACATATTTTGCTAGTTCTTCTTCGTCAAAGTCGTTTAACTGAAATTCAAAATCAATAAAATCCCCGTCTTCTGTTGTAAAGATGTCTCCTCCAGGATGGACATTATCATCAAGTTTTTTTATCTCACAAGGGGTTGGGCATTTAATAGGCCTTTCGTCTTTAAACGATTCTTTGATTATTTTTGTTCTTAAAATAAAATCTTTCTTATTCATTTTTAACCTTCTTAAATTTGAATTTGTATTTTCTATTTTGGTTTTAATCTTTTATAAATTTGTAAGTTATGAATTGAAGCAATTTTACAAGGTTAAATCAATATTAATAATGATGACGCCCTAGAAGATATCAATTACTTATCATTTGCTCTCGCTTAACATTTTATTAAATCAAAAAATTAAAGTGTTAAGTAGGAATGACGAGCTACTAGAAAATATTTTTATAACAAACAACTATTCGCACAACATGAAAGGTGAATATGTCAGTAATGGAGAAATATTATGAATTCTATGCTATGAACCTTCAAGAGTTACTTGAAGAGGCATAAAAAGATGAATCCGACAACCTGAAATGGGAATATCTCCGTGTAAAACATAAACTGCTCAAATGCTGGCAATACCTATTGGACAATTATTCCTTGCGCACTGTCAGAATTCATATGTCTGTCGTTTCAAAATTCTATTGACAGCATAACGTGCATTAGCTATTGTCTTATTGATTGCTGGTGGAAGTGTATCTGGCAAGTCAAGGTCCAGTGTTGATCCCATCAGTTCTGGGTTGTCTTTCAGATTCTACCCAATAACTGCACTTGGTGTTATACTGTTCCACACGGTTATTCAATAATCTGGTTTTAATGTAATCATCAATTCCCATAATAATCATTTCAAAATTATCTTTATTATATAAAACAAATAATAAACCTACTGAAATATCAGATCTTTAGCCATAAATTTAATTAACCAACCAACTAAAATATGGTATAGAAATGTTGAGAGAGAAAAAATATATTTTACTGATATTTTGGTGGATATAATGATGATTAAGTTTTAATATTCCTTTAAATAAAAATTAACAAGGTGGTAATTTGGATTATGAATCAATAATTAGTGAAAAGTTTCCCAATTGTAATGTAGAGGTTATTCAACCTGATTTTTTAGAACTTGAAATGCTTGTAGAATACATCTCCGATGACATTATAGTTTATAATCCTCATTCTATATTGGTGTATAGACATTTATTTAGATTTTTAGTGAATGTAGGTGAAAAATGTAAGATTTATTATCTTGAAGGTTTTTCAGATGAAGATTTAAAAACAATACATGCAGGTCTTTTAAAATCCACATGGGAGAGTGATACAAAAATAAATTTACATAAAAATTCTAATCCGGATAAAGAGATTTTAGGATTATAACTGGAAAAATTCATCACAATATTCACAATAATAATTATATTCGCTTTCACAGCAGTTTCCAATTATTATTTCGCCTTTCATCGATTCAATAGCTAGGTCATCTGAGCTGTCATGAAATACTTTTTTCAGTTGTCTTTCACATTTTGGGCATCGTATCATATACTTATTTTATTAATTATAAATTTTAAATATAATTATGGGTGTTATAATGCTTATTAATTTAGGTGCCGAGTTTGGCACACATTTGGAATCAAGTGAAATTGCAATGGAATTAATCAATATTTTAAATAAAATTGATGATGATGATTTTATAATTGATTTTAAAGATGTTTTATTCGTTACTATGAATTTTGCACAGGCATATTATGGCGGTAAACTAGAATCTCCTAAAAAATATCTGAAATCAATTTATCTGATGAAGTAAGTGTTGTTATGGGAGCTGCTGATGAAGCATGTAATCCATAAATCCTACATCTTGATAGATTGTAGGATTTTATAAGCAAAATATTAAATTAATTAAAAGCAATATCTTTAATTGATAATGTTTTTAGGATATGCTTCCATAATTGGAAGCTGATTTCTATAGCTAGTAATCACTAGCAAAATAAGAAAGGTGTTTATGTGAATGAACAAAAATTAGAGATATTTAATGTTTTAAATTTTTTAAATAAGGGTTATGAACTTGTAGATATTTTAAGCGAAGGTCAATTTGGAACCTTTTCATCAGCCGAAGAATGTGTTCATTATTTAATTGATGAGGGTTATTTTGAAAAAGAAAGGTCTGCTGATGGAGGGGAAGAAGTAACTGCCGATGAGGTATCTAAAAAATACACTGTTGCCGAGTTAAAGGATATTTTAAGAGAAAATGATTTGAAAGTTTCAGGTAAAAAACAAGAATTAGTAGAGAGGGCTTTGCCTGTTTTAAATACTGGTAAAGATGAACCTGTAATGTTTAATTTAAAGTTCACAAATAAAGCCAGGGAGTTTTTAAAAGAAAATGAATGGATTGATTTATACATGTTTGCCCTTGTATGTTTCCGCTTTGAAGATTATGAAAATTATGTTAACCAATCATCCTGGGGAAATGTCGAAACCGCTTTAAAATTCTGTGATGAAATTATATCAAGAGCATTGGTGCGCAATCAATTTACAGTATTTATCGATACATTATATGCTAAAGCCCATGTTTATGCATATGATGGTGATTACGAGTCCTTCATTGATTATTATTTGCAACGTTTTATATTAGGTTTAAACCCAATGGTTATGGATGAAATAACTTTTGAAGATTATGAGTTTATTAATGAAACAAGCATTGCTAATTTAAGATTGGTTTTAGAAAAACTTGAAATTGGCAGTTTAAAGAAAAGATTTGATAGGATATGGGATAAATCCCATATTAAACATGTTAATGTGCCTAAAAAATCTGCATTTAAAACATTGAAAAAGGCACTTGATGGTGCAGATATTGAGGAGCTTAACCTTAAATTAAATGAAAGATTTATTAATAATAATTATGGAATTTAAAAATGAAAGATAAAGTTGCTGGAATTGTATTTTTAATAGGAAGTTTGTACTATATTATTGTTGAAGCTGTTTCTGCAACTTTTTTCAATGCTTCTTTTATTAATGCTTATATTTTCCATACTATTTCAGAACTTGGAATCCCAAATGCAAATTCACCTTTATTTTGGTTAATGGATTCGGCTTTTATTTTAATTGGTTTGACATTATTGTCTGGTAATTTTTATAAGTTTAAAGATTTCATTATTAAAAATAAAACTATTTTTTATATTTTTACATTAATCACATCTATCGGAGTCATTATTGTTGGATTAATCCATGGAGGCAATCCCTTAACGTCAGGTTATCACACATTTGGAGCTGTGATGGCAATTTTAGGTGGAAATATGTTGCTTGTTTTAATTTCCAGATCTATGGATGATTTTGGTGTTTTTCAAAAAATAACTATATGTTTGGGAATCATTGGTTTAATTGTTTTTTGGATAATGTTTTTCAGCATGAATAGTATTTACATGCCAGTTTATGAGAGACTTTCAGTTTATACATTAATAATTTGGAGTTTCACGGCTGGAATTTATCTTCTCAGAAATTAAATTATGAGTTGATAATTTAATAGGGTATAATCAGTTTATTTAAAGTTATTTTTAAAATTTTGTGCCGCATCCTTATTTTGACTATACTCCCTTAGAATTATAAAAATTTAAATACTTTATAAATAAATTTACAATTAAGGTGATAAAATGGTTAATTTAGATAAATCTGTTGAAGAAGAAATTTTGGCAATTGTTGAAAAATACCAAAAAGACGAAACAAGACTTTTAAACTACCTTATAATTGATGATATGGTTACATTTTTCTCACCTATCTCAAATGGTAGTCAAATTACAGCAGAAGACTTACAAAAAGTCGCTGATATACTAAATGGGACATTTGAAGGAATGGAAATTGTAAACCAAGAGTACAGATTCAAATTCAAATGCGGATTATAGAGGTATTTTTCCTCTATTCTTTTTTCAAATATTCTTTTGTGAGTTTACATTCGCTCATACATTTTGTACAGCCTGAACCTGCCTTAAATTGATTCATAATATACTTGCTGCATTTTTCAATATCAATTATATCGTCGCGACTTAATCTGTCATTCCATTTTTGAGGATTTATTGCTCCGACGGGGCAAGCTTCCTGACAATTTGTGCAATCATCACATTCTGAGTCAGTAATTGCCTTTCCAAATTCTAAAGGCATATCAGTTAAGATAGCTCCAAGAGCAACTGCCGAACCATATTCTGGAGTTACAAAAAGTGCAGATCTTCCAATCCACCCAAGACCAGATTTAGTAGCAATGGTTTTATAAGGTAAGATACTTAGTAATTTTTTCATATCACATTCGTTGCGTGTCATTGTTAGAGCAAAAGCATCATATCCAATATTTTTAATATATTCTTCCCCTTTAAGAGCAATTTCAGTTAATTTGTCAATGGCTATGAAAACACTTCCAATATTTTTCATAATTTTCATCTTCGATTGATTCAATTGTTTTTTTAGGCAATTTTAAAACAATACTTATTCCATTAGGCAAATCAATAAATTCGCTAGCTAATCCATTAACATCAGCAAAACCAACTTTGCTTGCACCTAATTGGATAAGATATTCTTGAATATTATTGGGCTCAGACATAATACTGAATATAATTTAAAAATATATAAACCTTTAAATTAAATAGTTAATGTAGTGATAAAATGAAGGACATTGATGTTTTAATCGAAGCTTTACCTTATATTAAAAAATTTCATGATAAAAAAATTTTAATCAAATATGGCGGACATGCAATGGTAGATGATGAAGCAAAGTCCTCCACAGCTCGCGATACTGTTTTACTTAAATATGTTGGAATGAAACCATTAATTGTACATGGCGGAGGTCCAGAAATCTCAAGATCCATGGATAAATTAGGAAAAGAACCAAAATTCATCAAAGGATTAAGAATAACTGATGAAGAAACCATGGAAATTATTGAAATGGTGTTAGTTGGAAAAATTTCAACAGAAATTGTATCTGAACTTATTAAACATGATGGTGATGCAATTAGTTTATCTGGAAAAGATTCAAGTTTAATATATGCTCATAAGAAAGGAGCCAGTAAAATAGATGAAGAAATTATTGATTTAGGTCTTGTTGGGGAAGTAGATGAAGTTAACTCTAAATTACTTGAAATGTTTTTAGATAATGATTATATTCCTGTAATTTCTCCTGTGGGCATTGCAAAAGATGGAACAAGCCTTAATTTAAATGCAGATACTGCAGCAGGCGAAGTCGCAAGTGCAGTTAATGCTGAAAAGTTGATTATTTTAACTGATGTTCCAGGGGTTTTAAGAGATCCTAATGACCCATCTTCATTAATTAGAAAAATTAAAATTTCAGAAGTTCCGGATTTAATTGAAAAGGGAGTTATTAGTGGGGGGATGATTCCAAAAGTAGAAACTTGTGTAAAAGCTATTGAAAATGGTGTCAAATCTTGCCATATTATTGATGGACGAAAAAAACACTCTTTACTTTTAGAAATATTCACGACAAATGGTATAGGAACCATGATTTTTTAGTTGTCCACTAAAATCATGGCGAAAATCAATTTTAAAGAGTTTTAAACTAATTGATATTTAAAATTGAAATTCATTCCTTGCTTCATGAAAGTACTGAAAATATTAATTCTCTAAACCTATAAATTATGAAAATTCCCATATAATAAGGATATTGCCCAATATGCACTAAAAATTTAACCTTGTAGAATCCCTTCTAAAAAACTTGTATGGCTCTGTAAATGTTATATAATACATTTTTGAGTTTTGTTTCTTTATTCTGTAGTCTTGTATTTCTACTAAAATTAACGCCATTAAATCCTTCTTTTTATCACGGAAATTACGCTTTCAAAATTCATTCTTCGTGCATAGACATCATGCCAGAAGGATTGTAGCGCTATTTAATCTATAATGTCCGGTTGTCGCACCTTTTTTTTAATGGTATTTGGTCGAATGTTCCTACTTCTTCATTTTATGCATTTTTCTTATTTCTTCGGAAATCATATGCTTTGTCTGCTAGTATGTAATGGGGGTTTGTATGGTATTAATTGTCTAATTGAAGGTAATGTTAATTGTGTATCGTGTTTTGGACTTTTATTTGCTGCGTAATTTAGGATCATTCGTGTGTCAACATTGATTGCAATATTGGTTTTTAATGTAGCTTTTTTAGTGATTTGCCTCTACATAATGATTGCCTGTAATCACAGGAAATACTTTGGAAAAATCCATGTGGAATAGTTATAGGTTAATTCAACAAAATTTAACAGCATATTTTTCATGTTTAGCAATGGAAAATAGTTTTTCTTCTTGAGTTTCATTGTTAATTTTAAGTCCAAAATTCGAAAGGTTTAACTGTCTTGAATTCAAATAATAATATGGAGAATATTTTATTTTTCTGTACATATTAATATATATTCTCCATTTTACTATATATAGTTATTTATCGCATTATTTGGATAATAATAAGTTATATTTCAAGTGTAAAAAAATTAAAGCAATTAAATCGCCTAAAATCAAAATCTAAGTATTTTTTGAAAATTTTTTTGCTAAGTACATGTTCACGTGAAAAATAATAATGAATGAAAAACATGTTAAAATTAAAAATAAAGAATTTATATGACTTATTTAGACGAAACAACTAAATAAATTCGATATTACCATAAATTTTGATATGGTTTCTACAAGGTTATAAATATATTTAATAAGATATAATATGATTAACTAAATAATCATTGGTGGTTTTTTGACAGATTTTATTAGAAAAACCTCTGAAGAAAGAATTAAAGAGATATTGGATGCAGCTCTTAAAGTTTTTTAAAAAAAGGATATTCAAACACTACAATGGAGGATATTATTAATGAAACTTCTCTTTCTAAAGGAGGATTTTATTATTATTTTAATAATAAAGAAGATATTTTTTTAATGATTCTTGAAGAGGATACTAAAAATAACATTGATTTTATTAATAATTTAAATTTAAAAGGATCGAATAAGGAAATTTTAGATTCATTTGTATTTAACGTTTTAGAGATTATTAATAATGTTCAAGAAGAAAATAAGATATATCCAATGTTTTTACTAGAGGCTATGTCCAATCCTAAATTTAAAGAATTTTCTTCAAAAACTCAAAAAAAATATTTGGACATTATAGTTGATAAGTTGTATTTGTCATTATTTGAGGTTGACAAAGCAATCCTTAAGAAAAAATCAGCTTTTTATCTGATATTTTTCATTCAATAAAGTTATATTCAACAATTTTTAATAAAAATGAGTCTTTTGAAGAGAACAATAAATTACTTCAAGAATTTTTTCAATTAATTCTTTCAGAATTTTATTAAAATGCCAATATTTAAATACTATAATAATAAATTATTCATAATAAGTATTAACCGACGATATCGTCTACTTGGTGATTTTATGAATAAAAATAAAAAGTGGTCAACACATGATATAATGATAACAGCAATGTTATCTATTGCATTGGGTGTTTTATACATTCCATTAACTTATTTTGCAGGATGGTCAACGAATTTTCCATTTTTAGACATATATTTAACTGGAACATACTATTTTCCCATAGTTATGGTGGGATATTTAATTAGAAAAAAAGGATCTGCACTTTTTGCAGCAGTCATAATATTTTTAATCCAAATACCATTCACGCCATATGGAGTTTTAATGCTTTATTTTGCATTATTGCTAGGTTTACCTATTGAAATAATGTTTATCATAAAAAAATACAATAATCTAAAATTATGGTATATTATGTTAATTGGGGGAATAGTAGGTATTTTAGGATCTATTAATCGTTATTTTGTAATCGGTCTGGGAGTTGTATCGATTCCTCTTCTCATATACTATTTCACCATTTCTTTTGTCTGTGGTTCAATTTGGGGAGGAGCTCTTGCTAAATTTTTAAGTGATAAAATTTTAAAAACAGGAGTACTTCATAAAAATTGGGAGGAAGAATGATTTTTTATACTGCATGGTACTTTAGCACCATATATCTCTTAGGAATGTTTGCAATCTACTTAAAATTTCCTAAAGAGTCCTGGAAACGCTTTTTTGGAGGATCAAAATCAGATTATACAAAAGATAATAATAAGGTTATTAATTCCCTCAAATTTTCAATAATAACCTTATCATGGTGGGGGATAATAATTTATTCATTTTTTGTCCCTGTGGATTATGAATCCTCATTGTTTTATTTAGGTGCATTTATTTTCATATTAAATATGATAATCTATGAAATTTCTTTATTTAATTATGCAAGCACTCCTGTGGGCAAACCTGTTCAAAAAGGAGTTTATAAAATATCAAGAAATCCTCAGTATATTAGTGATTTTTTCATATGGATAGGTGTTGGTATTATGTGTTCTTCATATTTAATAATAATACTTAAAATAATCGGATGCGTAATACAGCATTGGACTATTGTTGAAGAGGAGCATTTTTGTTTGGAAAAATACGGTGAAGAATATAAAGAATATCTTGATAGAACACCAAGATATTTATTCTTTTAGCATTCTCTTTTTTTTCATTTTTTGAGCTTTAATAGAATATGGGATGTCTTTAATTTATAAACGGTTCATTTAATGTTCAAAATGGGTGAAATATAAATTAATCTAGTTATCCCTTTCAAATTAAAAAAATAAATAGGGCAATGTTCAATAAATAATTATAAATTAACCATTAAATACAAGTGAAAAGTAAAAAATAAATAAAAAATTTATTTATTTATTGATTCAATCGCACTTTGTGCTCCTTTCCTTACAAAACCACTTTCATCAGCAAGTAATTTTTCAAGTGCAGGAATAGCTTTTTCATTGCCTAAGTTTCCAAGTGCCCAAGCAGCTGCTCCTCTTATTCTCCAATTTTCATCATTTAATATTTCAATTAACGGATCAACAGCTGGTTCGCCCATTCTTGAAAGTGAAGTTGATGCTTCTCTTCTAACCAATTTATTGTTATCGTTTAAAGTTTCAATTAAAGCAGGAATTGCTTTAGAATTATTAATTGCACCAAGCAATATTGCTGCATTTAATCTAATTTGTTTTTTTCTACTGGATAATGCATCAATTAATGGGTCAACTGCTTCATCAGCTCTTAATTCTAATTCTCCCATTGCATCTTCAATAACAAATTCGTCATCATCATTTAATAATTGAATTAAATCGTCAATACTTCTTTCCATTTTTATCCCTCTTTTTCAATAAGATATTTAACTACTTTTTACATGTAATTAATATCCTTTATATTCCATATAGTATAAAAGTATTTCGATATTATACGAACAAAATTTATAAATGCATAAATACTATAAATATAAATTATTAATATACAAAAAATTTTAAGGGAGTTAAATGTATAACATAGCAGTAATTGGTGGAGATGGAATAGGTCAAGAAGTTATGAGCTCATGTGAATACTTGCTTGACAAATTAGATTTGGAATTCAGTTTCAAATATGGAAAAGCAGGTTTTGAGTGTTTTAACAAAATAGGAACAACATTGCCTAAAGAAACAATAAAAATAGCAAATAAAAGTGATGCGGTACTATTTGGAGCATCAACATCAACACCCAGACAACCGAGCCCTATTATAAACTTGAGAAAAGCATTAAACGTATATGCAAATATAAGACCTATAAAATCATACAAGGGTGTTAATTGCATATGCGACGATATTGATTTTGTTATTGTAAGAGAAAACACAGAAGGATTATATTCACAAGTGGAATACGGTGATGAGAATAAAATGATTGCTGAACGCCATATTACAAGACACGCTTCTGAGAGAATCTCAAAAGTAGCATTTAACTTATGTATCAAAAGGGAAGAGAAAAAGGTTACCTGTGTTCACAAAAGCAATGTGCTTAAAAAAACAGATGGCGTTTTTAAGGAATCCTTCTATAAAATAGCTGAAGAGTATCCGCAAATCAAAACTGAAGACTGCTATGTTGATGCAATGGCGATGTATTTGGTAACTCAACCTCAAAATTTTGACGTAATTGTTTCAAGTAACTTATTTGGAGATATATTATCTGATGAAGGTGCAGGACTTGTTGGAGGACTAGGTCTAGCACCTTCTGGAAATATTGGAGATCATAATGGATTATTTGAACCAGTACATGGTTCCGCACCAGATATTGCAGGAAAAAATATAGCAAATCCATGTTCAATGATACTGTCTGCTTCCATGATGCTTGATTACTTAGGAGAATGGGACATATCAAATAACATAAAACATGCCGTTGAAAAAGTAATGTCAGACTGTAAAATTAGAACTCCTGATTTAGGTGGAGATTCTTCTACAATGGATGTAACAAAAGCAATTGTTAAGGAGCTGACATAATGTTGAACATTACTACTTTTTTGGATGCAAACTCAAAAAGACTGGATAAAAATGTATTGTACAACCCCACAAGTGGTGAAAAATACACTTCAGGAGAAATATTATCAATAATTTCTGAAATTGGAAGGAATTTAAAAGAATCAGGAATCGAAAAAGGGGATCGTGTTTTAATTTACTTAAATAACTCAGAAAAATACTTGTTTTCATTATTTGCAATATGGAGAATTGGAGCTATTGCCATTCCAACAAATCGTATTTTCACCACTTCTGAACTTAACTATATTGTAAGTGACTCTAAAGCCAAATTAATGATTACTGATGAAAAAGCAAAGGATATGATTAATATAACAACATATGTTCCGGAAAACATAAGTGATTTTAAAAAATGTGATGTGCTTGAAGCGGAAAATACTGATTGGGATGATTTATGCCAATTGCAATACACTTCAGGCACTACTGGTCAACCTAAAGGTGCAATGTTAACTCATGGAAATTATTTTACTGCAATTCACAATGAATGTGACGTATTAACATTAAAACAAGATGATGTTTATTTGGGAATTTATCCGATGGCGCATGTTGGTCTTTCATGGTCAATAGCCGCTTTAAGAGCCGCAGCATATTACATTTTAATGGAACAATTTAACATTGACGAATACCTTGATTTATGCAAAAAAGAAAAAGTAACAGTTTTGACTGGAATGCCTCCTGTAATACACTCTTTAACTACAATGGACAAACGTGAAGAGTTAAAAACTGTTCGTGAAATCATCTCAGGTGGAGGGCCATTACATAAAAAGATCTGGAAAGATTTCCATGAAACTTATGCAGTACCAATTATAAATGCTTATGGATTATCTGAAACAATAGTAATAGGAACAGGAACTGTCATTAGACCTGAAGATTATCGTGAAGCAGATAGATTTGAAAGTGTAGGTCATCCGGTTTGTTTTTCAGAAGTTAAAATTGTAGATGAACACAATAGTGATAAAATCCTTCCACAATATGAACAAGGGGAAATTGCACTTAGAGGTCCTGCAATTGCAAAAGGATACTGGGGAAATGAAGAAAAAACTAAATCCTCATTTTTAGAAGATGGATGGTTTTTAACTGGAGATATTGGATACCTTGATGAAGATAATCGTTTATTCATTACCGATCGTAAAAAAGATATGATTGTAATGAGTGGATGGAAAATTTATCCAACGGAAGTTGAAGAAGTATTAATTAAATATCCTGAAGTTAAAGAAATAGCTATTTTTAGCATAAATGATTGTCACAGAGGAGAACTCCCAGTAGCCGCTGTTGTATGGGAGGGGGAAGCTGATGATGAAGGTTTAATTAATTTTGCTCGTGAAAACTTATCCCGATATAAAGTTCCAAGAAAAATATTTGCACTTGACGAACTTCCAAGAGTGAATGGGTGGAAATTACTTAGAAGAGAATTAAGAAAAATATTTAAAGAGTAATTATTATTCAAATCTATTTTAAAACAACAGATTCATCAATCATTTCAATTAAAATTTTGTTAATTGGATTTTTAAGTGATAACGGATGTTCTTTTTGATATTCCTCTCTAAATGGCATGATTCTAAAACTAGACATGCATTGATCAGTTGACCTGAGTGCAAAATAAGCTTTATAATCACCATCAATAATGTTTATTATAAGTCCAACATCTTCAAGGCGGTCATGCCCAGCAATACCTTCTTCTCCATAAACCTTGAACTTTTTAACGCCATCTGCGGTTATCAAAGCATATTCTATTAAATATTCATATTCATCTTCATCAAGGTCATAATCATCATATTCTATTATTTCAGCACAATCTTCATCTGGGACAATTAAATTGGATGCACAGTAACCTAAGGAAATATAAATTCCATCAAGATCAAGGGCTTTAGATATAATGTCAAAATATAGGTTATCCAAGGGTTGTGATTTATATCTGTTTCCTAAAACTTCAGGAATGGTATGTGTCAAGCCGCCTTCTTCAATGACAGTGCAGTAAAAGTGTTCTTCACCGAGATAACCTGCCGTTATAGCTTTTTCTATTGTTTTTTTAATATCAATATTATTGGCATTTTCTAACTTTCTAGTTAATTTTAAAGTTTCTTCATCACTTATCATTGTTAGCACCCTTTTTTAAATTTTCTAGGCATTGCTGTATTCAATACATCAGCTTCAAATCCAAGAAAACCTGTTAACCTTAATGCAGGTAAACTTTCTTCTAAATGAGTATCGGCAACATTTATCATCTTATCAGTCATAATATATCGAATATTTCTTCAATGGTATTAGCTACTTTGAATATCTCTTCCTGTTTGTATAAAAATCCTTTTTCACCCAGTTCATCAAGCATTTCAAGCATTTTATCATAGAAATGATTAATATTGAATACAATTATCTCTTTGTTGTGTTGTTTTAATTTACGGAGGGTTATTATTTCAAAAAATTCATCTAATGTACCAATTCCTCCAGGAGATATGATAAATGCATCAGAATGTTCTAAAAACTTTTGTTTTCTCTCTTCCATTGTGTCAACATAAAGGAGTTCACTGCATTTTTCACATAACGGTTCAAACTCCCAAATCCATGTTGGAGCAATTCCAATCGATTTTCCATTATTGTCCTGAACTCCTTTCACACATGCTCCCATTACTCCTGTGTCTCCACCACCAAAAACGAGAGTATGTCCTTTTTTAGCCAATTGACAACCTAATTTGTAATTTTCATTGGTGTAAACCGTATCTATAATTCTACTTCCAGATCCATATAAGCAAATATTCATCTAATCACTTTAATTTTCAGGTGTTTGTTCTGCAAGGCATAAATGACAAATCGCATTGGTATTGTCTTTCTGATTATCTTTAACGGGACATAGAAATTTCCCACCTTTTTTTTCAACAAATAAACTTCCGGGAAATTCACTTCCAACTGGATGTATCGGCTCTTCTAAAATAAAAGTTGTGTACAATGCTGTAATGACATAAATTAATGGAAATTTATCTTTTTTGTTATTTGACAATCTTTCTTTTCAAAAGTTCTTTTAAGCATTGGAAAGGAATCATCAAAAGATTTTTTATCAATTGTTGAATCGGTGTAATCTTCTTTTTCTTGACTTCTTTCATACGCATGATAAAATATTTTATGTATACTTTCAGATATTTTTCACGGTAATTGGCCTGAACATATTCACCATCTTTTCTCATATGTGCTGTAGCCATCATTAAATCTTGAACTGAGATAATACGGGCGTATTTTTTAAGAATTGTCATTAATTCTGATTTTTTAACTTTATCATTTTTAGATAATTCTTTAAGTTCAATCAATATGCTTTCAGCTTTCATATGATTATTTATAAAATTTATTATATTTAATAAAAACTATTAATTACTTAAACATATACTAATAGGTAGGAGTTTAAAAATGATTGGCGGTTTTATTGAAATTTCAAAAGAAGATATTGAAAATGTTGAAAATGCTTTAAAAGTAAATAGCGGTTATAAATTAAAAAATTCTAAGTTTAATGTCAAAACATTTGAAAAGGCTCAAGACATCATCATAATTCAATATGTGGATAATGTTGAAAATGAGCTAGTTTTCAATACGCGGGAGAAAAATGCCAAATATTATATTACAGACACTTTCGATTTATTTATGGAGAACATTATAACAGGCAATGCTTCAAGGGATGTTTTCCAATCTGTAAGCAGCTATTTTTATGAGGTAATTGAAAATAATGATAAAGATTTCACTAAAGAAAAAGAAGAGCTGATTAACTTTTTACTCCTTACAGAGGATTACTCTAAAGATTTCCTTGAACTTAATTTAGACCAGGATAAAATCCTCAGCGATTATCAAGATGACCATGATAAGATTTATGCTGATGAATCATTAAACAGAGTTCAAAAGAGTTTGGCCTTAAAAGAACTTGTTCATATGTCAATTTGTCAGGTTGTTGATGATATTGATTTATTTTTTACAAGACCTTCTAATTTAACTCCAGAAGAAATTGCTGAGAAAAACAAACAAGAAGCTGAAGCATTAGAAAAAGAGATGCAATTGTCATAAATATTAAATAATATGTGTTACTATAATTAATTGTTGATTATATGATTAATATTACTCGTAATGAAGAAGTTGTTTTAAATCAGATAAAAATTTTCAATATTGAATATCCTGATGGAATTCCACTTAAACTACTTAAATCGGAATTGGGATTTCATGAATATGATTTAGTTCAGATTCTCGAAGAACTCCAGGATAAGGATTTAATTATTTTTAAAAATAATAAGGCTAGTTTATCTGAGAGTGAAAAGCAAATCAACACTGTTAATTCTAAAAAAGACTTAGAAGAATTGGAATTAAACCAAAAAGAGAAAGATTCATATAAATTAATTAAACATTTGGTTAATGAAAAAAATCTTATTTCCAAATATACTTTAGAGGGTCATTTATTATATGGAGATTTACAACTCACTAATTTTAGAATGTACCATATTATATTGTCTTTTCAGAATAAAGGGCTTTTAAAAACTATTAATAGGGATGATGGAGAATATTATTTGCTTGTCGAATAATATTTTTTACACAATTTTTATTATTTAAGTATTATTATTTTACATTTTCATCATAATATTTATATAAGTTAAAATGTAATATATAGTATAATAATTGAATTTTTGATGTGTTTTTTTATGATGAGAATAAGTATGTCACTACCTAAGAAATTATTAGCTGATTTCGATGAAGTATTAAAAGAGAGAGGTTATCAATCTCGTTCAAAAGGAATCCGTGATGCACTTCAAGATTATATTGTAAGATATCAATGGATGAATTCCATGGAAGGAGAAAGAATAGGGATTATAACTATTATCTACGATCACCACTATACTGGTGTTATGGAAAGCTTGGCAGACATCCAGCATAATTTTAGAAATGAAATCACTGCTAGTATGCATATTCATATGACTGATAAATATTGTATGGAGATTGTAGTTGTAAATGGAGATATTGTTGAGATACGTGATTTGACTGAAAGGATAATGAGACTTAAAGGTGTGGAACACGTAAAACTTACAAGCACTGCTAATGGAGAAGATTTTAAAGAGCCAAGATATTCACACAATCATACTCACAATCATTAAATCTTTTTTTTATTATTTTTTTTCATGAAATTTAAAACCACCCCGTATCATCATGATCTGCTTAAAGATCATAATCGTTTAGCGGTTTTTTTCCAAGCTATAAACGAATATGATTCAGGCACTGATTTAGCATATGATTTAGGTTGCGGAAGTGGTGTTCTATCTTATTTTTTAAGTTCAAAATTTAGTGAAATAATATCACTTGAAATAGAACAGAAAACGTATAATTGTGCAAAAGAAAATTTAGAGGATTTTGAAAATATTCAGGTAGTCAATAGTAATGTTTTGGATTATGATTTTACAAAAAAAGCAGATTTAATAGTTTGTGAAATGTTAGATACAGCATTAATTGATGAAGAAGAAATCCCAGTTTTAAATCATGCTAAAAAATTCCTTAAAAAAGATGGAAGAATAATTCCTCAAGGAATAATCAATACTGTACAATTAGTTAATCTTGAGAGAGAGTATATTCACTGGGATGAATGTGCAAACTATGAAGAACTTTCCGATGAAATTGTTTACTCTCAATTTAACTTCTCAGATGAGATTAACCCTAAATTTATAAAAGAACTAACCTTAAAAGCAAATAGATCAGGTTTGGCAAATGGATTGAAAATTACCACCTACACAAAACTTAATGATAATCTTATTGCAGGACCCTTACCAATGCTCAACCCGCCGTTATTAATCCCTTTAGAAAAACATAAAGTAAAAGTAAATGACTTTATACATGTTGAACTAAAATATATTATGGGAAAAGGGATTAAGACTATTGAAACTAAATATTTGTAGGTGGAATAATGAGCTTTGAATCTCAATTAGATAATTTTTTATCTGATTGTGGAAAATTAATTGTGTTAGGTGTAGGTAATGAGCTTAAAAGTGACGACGGCATAGGCCCATTTATTATAAGGAAGCTTAAAGAAGAAAACATTGAAAATGAAAACCTGTTTTTCATTGATGGCGAAACTGTACCTGAAAACTTCACAGGCAAGATCAGAAAAGAAAATCCCACTCATTTAATAATAGTTGATGCATGTTTGATGGATTCTCATCCTGGAGATATGCAAATTGTTGATAAAGATAACTTTGCAAGCATCGGTATTTCAACTCATTCAATGTCTTTATCATTTTTTGTAAGATATCTTGAGAGAGACACTGAATTTAAAATAATTTTCGTTGGAATTGAACCTGAAACAATGGATTGGGGTGAAAATCCAACATTTGAAGTTAGAAAAGCAGCAGAAGAGTTTATAGAAATATTAAAAGGGATTATATTATGAAAGTATTATTTATTGGTTCAAGATTATATGACGATTTAGATTGGTATGTTAAGTCTAAGGATATTGAAAGTATATTAACAGAATCAAATGAGGAAGCTATCAACCTTGATTTGCCTAATCAGGTGTTTATTGTTCCTCGTGGGATGGATGGTCCAAAACAAGTTGCATTAATGCACAAAGTAGATGCTATTGTGCCATTAATTGGAATAGATCCTCCTTTAATTGATATTGCTCATATGAAAGAAGAAGTTGAAACGGAATATGGAATACCGGTTGTTGCAGCGGGTGTGCGTGCAGTCGAGTTAACTTCTGATAAAATCAAAACAAAAAGATTCTATGAAGAAATTGATGTTGCAACTCCAAATTATCAAATATTGCACAGTCCTGATGAATTGGCCCTTGAATTTCCAGTCGTTTTAAAACAGGGTGAAGGACAGGGTGGAAAAGATATTAAAGTAGCTAAATACATCGATGAGGTGGAGGGATATTTCAACGAATTTGATGAAGCTTTATGCGAAGAATTCATTGAAGGAGCGGAAATATCTGTTGAAGTATTGGGGTTCAATGGTGAATTTGTAGCTTTGCCGCCAATTTATAAAGGTGAAACTACATTAGAAGGAACTCATCCATTAAATAAAATTAAATCTGGCCCTTGCATGGTGGAAGGATTGGATAATAATTTAGTTCAACATACGGCTTATAAAATAGCTAGAAATTTAGATTCAGATGGGATATTTGAAATGGATTTCATGTATTCAAGGAAAAATAATCAATTGTATGCCATTGAAGTAAATACTCGTCCAAATGGAACTAGATATTTAACAACAGCTACTTGTGGCGTAAACTCATTGTGTGAACTTGTAAATATGGCTATTGGTGAGTTTAGCTTGGCTAATATTTCGAATAAACTCCAATATTATTATTCAGCTGAAATTCCGGTAGGTAATTATCAGGGTCCCAAACCTAATGAACCTATAAAATCTTTTGAACATAATGATTTTGTTGTACATGGTCCGGAAGGATATCAGAGAGTTACTGCAAGAGCTAATTCAAAAGAAGAACTTGATGAATTAGTTGATAAATTGACTTAAATCTGTGTTATAAGTTATAATTATATACTATTATGGATATATATTTTAATAATGTAAAAATATGTAGAATGTGGTATAATAATGAATAATACAGATATGTTAATTCTTTTTTTAATAACTTTGTGTGCCACAATATTCTTTACTTGGTATGTTAAAAGGATATTGTTGAAAGCAAGGATAGCAGATAATCCTATAGTTAGTGAACATAGACATAAAAGTGGTACTCCCACAATGGGAGGTATAGCATTTTTATTCACAATTTCTCTAATAATTGCACTTTATTATCAAAATACACCAATATTAATAGTATCATTCATCATGCTCGCTGGAGGAATTGTTGGTTTAGTCGATGACTTAATAGGTTTAAAAGTTAAAGAAATTCAAAAGATTGTTGTCAATACGTCTAATGAGGTTATAACTTTAGGAAGATTGGATGTCGAACCTCATGAAGAAGTTCGTGTTGCAACTCCTAAAGCAAAAGCCGAAGTTGATGATTTGCTTAAATCAGGTAAAGTTGAGGTAATTGGTGAAGTTCCAATTAAAACAGAACCTGAAGAATCAGAAAAAATCCTCTGTCAAATTGTTTTAGGATTATTTTTAGGACTAACTGGTGTCGTAACTACATTGGGTGGTTTTGAATTAGGTATATTTGCTATTCCTGTCGTGGTTATTGCAGTTTTAGGATCTATCAATTCTGTTAATCTGATTGATGGTATGGACGGTCTTGCCGCAGGTATTGTTGGAATTGCATCAATTGCATGTTGTGTTTATGGTTATTTATTTGGACCGGCTACAATCATACCTCTGTTTTTAATAATTGCAGGGTTATGTTTAGGATTTTTAGTATTTAACAAACATCCTGCATCAATATTCATGGGTGATGTTGGATCATTTGTGTTAGGTACTGGCTATGCCGCGGCTGTTTTAGTATGTGATATACCGTACTTCAGTGTTCTTGCATTAGGCGTGCCGGTTATTTCAGTTGTAGTTAGTTTGCTGCACAGAGCACATATTATTAAATTACCAGTTGAGCCTCTTCATCATACTTTAAATCATTACGGTATGTCTGAGGTAAAAATTGTATCAAGTTATTTAGGTTTTACAGTATTATTATGTATCTTAGGTATTCTTTTAAAGATGTACTTATTCTAATTTATTTAGGTGATTTTTATGAATATTCAAGATTTGACCAATTCTATAAATGGAAAACTTTATGGAAATGATGCGTTTTTTTCAATTGATGGATTTACAGGCAAATTTACTTTTTTACATGAGGCACATACTGGTGACATTGTCATAAGGGAATGGATCGATCAGGTTGGTGTTGAAATGGCATTCGATAGAAATATTGCCTGCCTTGTAACTCCTGAACCTAGAAATGGAGCTATTGAAGTTGCTGAAAGATTAAATTTCCCATTAATTGTTATAAAAGATATGGAAGTCGCTAAAAACTTTGTACTGAAGATTACAAGAAGTGAAGAGTTAAAATATATTAAAGATTTAGCGGATTATGTTGATGGTAAAATCATAGGCAATAATGAATTCTTTTCTATAGATGGTTTTACCGGTAAATTTACTTTCTTAAATGAAGCACATACTGGAGACATTGTCATACGCCATTGGATTAATGCAGTTGGTGTTGAAATGGCATTTAATAAAAATATTGCATGTCTCATTACACAAACTCCAAAGGACGGTGCTATTGAATTGGCAGAACGACTTAATTTCCCATTAATCATTACTGATAAAATAGAACTTGCAAATGCTTATGCACTTGCACATACTATTGGAAAATATTCTCCGGGTTCCACAAATATTATAATAACCGGAACCAATGGAAAATCAACAACTTCACATTTAATTTATCATATTTTAAATAATGCTGGTTATCATGTACTCACTAATACTGATAGTGAATCGGAATTCAATACTCTAATTGATCCAATGGTATCTAAATTGGTATATGATGAAGTATCTAAAAATGGTGATTTGGATTATCTAGTTATTGAGGTGTCTGAAGTTCAGGGTTGGTTAAATAATTTAATGAAAAGTCATGCTGCATTAATGAGTGAAGCCATTAGCCCTCAGGTAGGTGTGATAACTAATGTTGCAATGGATCATATCGGTCTTGTAAACTCAATTGATGATGTTTTTGAAGAAATTAAAGCAGTTCCGAAAGCTATTGGGGATGGAATTACTATTTTAAATCATGATGATGAACTTGTTAGAAGTTTAGAGGTTCAAAATCCATTTTATACTTCAATGTCTAAAATTGATGATGAGAATGCAGTTTACTTTGATGGTGAAGATATAGTTTACAGGAATAATTCAATTTTATCCATAGATGAATTGCCATTCAAAGGCAATCATTTCATACAAAATATTTTATCAGCTATTGGTGCCTGCATATCTTTAAATATTGATATGGATGATATTGTTGAGGGAGTTAAAACTTATAAGGCATTAAACAGACGTTTTGCTAAATTAAATGATGCACCATTGATTTATGATGATTTTGCACATAATCCTGATGGGATTAAGGCAACAATTTCAGAAACTCTTAAATTACTGCCTCAAAACCAAAAACTACATTTAGTTTGTGCAATAAGAGGTTCAAGAGGAGTTGAAATCAATCAGTTAAATGCCGATGCATTAGTCGAGTCAATGACTGGAAATATCAATGTGTACTTGTCTTCCAGTAATGATGTAGTAAATGAATCGAATTTTGTCAAACCAAAAGAGAGAGAAGTTTTTTTCAATACTTTAAATAAAAATAACATTGAATTTACTCATTTTGATAATTTAAATGATTGTTTATTGGAAGTTTATAAAAAAGCAGATAAAAAAGATATTATTTTATTAATTGGCGCTCAAGGAATGGACCCGGCTAAGTCACTTTTAGACAATATAATATAAATTTAAATATCATATCAATTAATATAATAAATGTATAATTTATTCTTTTATTGAGAATATTGATACAAGAGGAAATAATCATGTTTATAAAGATTAGGAGAGACACATTAATAATTTTATTATTGGCGTTTATTTTGATTCTTTGTGGTCGTTTAATCACATATGTTGCATTCGCATCATCTGAGGATATTAATGACGGAATTCCTATTTCTGGTGTAATTATCAAAGGTAATGATATTGTACCTGTAGATACGATTAGATATAATGTTATGCAAGCTGGTTTTAGGGATGGTAGTGTAATTTATGGTGATATTTTAAAAACTTCTAAAAGAGAAGTTTCGCTGCAGGATGCGATACAAACGGCGCAGGAATTTGCAACACGGTCAACAGTGCCCGGAACATCTGTACAACCAATTACTGCTGCAGATGTTCAAGTAGATAAAAATACGGGTGTTGTTACAGTAACAGTTATAGAAGACTTTTCTTCTGTTGAATTAGAAAATAAAACAACTGGGGTGAGTGGATGAATTATAAGGCATTTCATGTATCGATTGTTTTTTTAATTATTGCATTAATGACTATGAGTAGTGTCGCGGCTACTTGTAACATTATTGTTATCACTGACCCTTCAGGTGAAGATCCAAATGGTGCTGCTGCAGGAAGTATGTCTTTTGCAGACAACATGTTTCAGTCAACATTTTTAATGTCTAAAAATAATCATTTTGCAGTACTTTCTGGAGGTACTGGTAGTTCTGATACAAGGTTGGACTCTATTGTGGATGCTGTAGCAAGTTTAGAAAACAATGCATCTGCAGCTTCAGCAGCTTCATTAGCATCTCAATACAAAGGTGCTCGTTTGTTAGTTGGCGGTCCAAGTATGGGGGCGGCTATTGGCGGATCATTTAATGCATACGTTATCACAGTAGATGATTCAAGTAATGAAATTAAAGTAACTCCTTATACTAGTGGTGTAGCTACACTACAGCCTGGTGAAAAAGGAGCTATTATTCACTTAAGGAATACTGCAGGAAACCCATTATACGGTACTGCAGATAGCGTTAGAAAAGAAACTGCAATGAATATTGGAAAGATGATTCGAGATGGATATCCTGCCACTACAATTCTTTCTGAAGCTATGGGGGAAGTAGCTAAAGATTCTGGTGAAAAATATGGTGGTGGTGGAGTAAACTTAGTATCTGGAATTTCGACTTCAGATATGTTCACTCCTAAAGATTTGAACACATCAGGTTATCCGATGGATGAAAAATACTCCAAGGTTTGTGATGACTGTGGATGGGCTATGGGGTTTCCTGCAGCGGAAGCTTATGATAAGTGTCCGGTTTGTGGTGGAGAATTAAGAACTGTTTATGCATATGAAGCACTAGGTTCTGCCTTAACCGTAAGTCAAAATTCAGTTAGTGTGTCAGTTTATGGAAGTGATAAGCCGGGATTAGCATCTACTACTACTGAAATTGTAGAGGCATCTGTTGCAAAATATGGTTATGATGCATCTGCTATTGCAGGATCTATTAATAGAGGTATTAATAATGGTCTTTTAATGGGCGTTGATCATGTGGAACCTAAAGATATTAATGTAAAACAAGGATCTAAAGCAGTTGGTGTTTACTATACTGCACTTCCAGGAGACCGGTCTGCTCCGGTTTGGGACCTGCCAATTGATGGTAATATATTAAATATTCTTGGAAGCATTCAAACTGCAGTAGGTATTATTTTAATATTGTTAGTGGTATTCAGATCAAGGTTGTTGAAATCTTTCCAAAATAGGTGATTATTATGGCGTTAATATTGATTCGTGGTGAAAATAATTCTAAATTACTTAATGCAATTGCAGATATAGAACGTCATGGTAATTTGAATTTAACATCAAAGCCTAAAGTAGTTGATGCTGCTTTTGCAGATTCATTAGTAGAAGGAATTTTAAATTCAAAACTTAAAACAACCTCTAATGTTGCCGCTGCATTTTTTGTAAAAGAAGATACTACTTTAAGCATTATACAAGTTAAAAAAATCCATCCTCCCGCTCATGTCGTAGTTGTAAGTCATGAATATGGTGCTTATTCTAAATTGGAATATGTTTTGAATAATGCTCAAGATTTCCATGGATATCATTCACACAAAGCCGTTAATGATGGGATGATTGATTATAAAGTAAATAAAAAAGAAAGGCACATTAAAAATGATAAATTAAATAGCTATAAATAGCTATTTTCTTTTAATTTTCATAATATTTCCTAAACTTCTTTCTCCAGATGAACTGTTAATAAATTGATTTAAATCGATATTGTCTATTTTTTCAAGTAATTTTATATCCAATGTTTTTTCTAGTTTTTTAGTTAGTTTATTATCAGGAGTCATTTTGCCGGTTTCAATTCTTGAAATAACAGAAACTCTTTCATTGATTTTTTTACCTAAATCCTCACGAGACCAATTTTTTGATTCTCTGGCCTTTCTAATTTCAATACTAAAGTCTTCAATTAACTCTTCAGTGGGTTCTTCACTTTTAGCATATGATTTATTTCTATTTTTTGCAGGTCTTTTTGCTTTATTTTGTTTTGCAAATTTTGGTTTAGGAGGTGTTTTTTGGATTTTACCAAGTTTCGCACACTCTTTACAAACAATCATAACTGATCCTTCAATTTTTGCTTTTATCGGATTGTTTTCAGGTACAGGTTTGCCACAGATTTCACATTCCATCTTAATCAGTTCCTCATATTTTTTAATTAATTATATATTAATTGTCTTATATAATGATTGTTAGTATCAGTAAAAATGAATACCTTTAAATACTTTAAAGTTACTAATTGTTATTAAAGTAACATGTTGTATAAAAATTAAACTAACTGGAGATGATTCACATGGATGATTTTAATGATTTGGAAAATTCGTCAAAAGAACAATTAATCGAAAAAGTAGAATCTCTACAAGAGGAGATAGTTTCTTTAAGAGAAGATAAATCCAAAGCTAAAAGTAACTTAATGTGGAAAGTTAGGAAATTAGAAAAGGATAAAGTCCTAATTGAAAATGAAAAAATTAGACTAGAACGAGAAACTAAATCATTACGTTCTGAAGTAGATAGATTTAGATCTCCCCCTTTAGTGCTGGCTACTATAACTGAAGTTTTAGATGATAATAGAATGACTGTAAAAAGCAGTACTGGACCTAGTTTTCTTGTTAACTACTCAAAATTCTTAGATGAAAAATTATTAGTACCGGGTTCTAGAGTAGCATTAAATCAACAAACTTTCGGTATTGTTGAAGTTTTACCGTCTGAAAAAGATGCAAATGTTTCTGGAATGGAAATTGAAACTAAACCTGATATAACTTATGAAAAAATCGGTGGTTTAGAGGAACAGATTATTGAAGTAAAAGAGACTGTTGAACTTCCTTTAACAGAACCTGAACTATTTGAAAAAATCGGTATTGAACCGCCTAAAGGAATTTTATTATATGGACCTCCTGGAACAGGTAAGACTTTGCTTGCAAAAGCAGTAGCCAATGAAACCAATGCTACTTTTATTAAGATTGTAGCTTCCGAATTTGTCAAAAAATACATTGGAGAAGGGGCAAGACTTGTTCGTGAAGTCTTTGAACTTGCAAAAGAAAAAGCTCCTGCAATCATATTCATAGACGAATTAGATGCTGTTGCAGCTAAAAGACTTAAAAGTTCCACTAGTGGAGACAGAGAAGTTCAAAGAACTCTAATGCAACTTTTAGCAGAACTTGACGGATTTGAATCCAGAGGAGATATCGGAATTATTGGTGCAACCAACAGACCGGATATCCTGGACCCTGCATTATTACGTCCTGGCCGTTTTGACAGATTCATTGAAGTTCCCCTTCCAAATATTGATGGAAGACGTGAAATTCTTAAAATTCATACTAAAAACATGTCGTTAGATGATGAAGCAGAAATTGACTTGCTTGCTGAGTTAACTGATGAATTATCTGGTGCAGATTTAAAGGCAGTATGTACTGAAGCAGGTATGTTTGCAATTCGTGAAAAACGTGATAAAGTTACTATAGATGATTTTATGGATGCTATCGATAAGGTCATGAGTAAAACTAAAGAAGACGAATTGTTCAAAACAGAAGCTGGCGTAATGTTCGGATAACTTTAATTAAAAATAATAGGCCTATGATGAACCCTATGAGCTCTGATATGTGATGAATGATGGGCGAGCTGAGGCTTATTTTAAAATCTTTTTTTCACTAGCGGTATTAGGTATTCTGAATTTCAGCATAATATTTTTCCAATTTTTTGAGCATTAAAGGAATATTAAATCTTTTCATGCTAAATTGCTCAATAAACATTATTCTGCAATTAAATTTTGACAGACCCTAAACATTTATTTAAAATAAATTATAATCTATAATTATGTTATTTAATAATGATGGACAATCTGGTGATAGGGTCCTTTATAAAACTAAACCTAATATGATTTTAGGTTGTAAAAAGCTATTTATGGGATTATCATACTAGTTTTAATTTTAATCATTTCACCGGCAGTTATTGAGTTTATAGGGGGAATGCAAGTATATTTAATATCCTATGTTAAGCTTTCCTTAACTAGATATGCAGCCATTGCATTTTTTCTTCTTATTCTTATTGATGTTATTTATATTATTTGGCAATTAGTTGGATGGTACTCAAAGGAATATATTTTAACCGATAGCAAAATCATTATTAAATCTGGAGTATTGTCCACTAAAAAAAATTACATGCCTTATGGAACCATTCAGGACTTAAATACTTCTCAAAGCATTTTTGCAAAAATTTTCAATATTGGATCAATAAAGGTATTCAGTGCTTATGATAACAACTTATTGGAGTTAAAAAATATCTCAAACCCTTCAGAAGTTGAAGATATAATATTTTCCCAAATCAATGAGGCAAGAAATTTCCAAGCTCCACCACAAAGATTTCCTCAACAGGAACATTATGAAGACTATTATTATGATGAATACGAACCGATTACTCCGATAACTCATGAGAGAAATGTTTCTCCTAGAAGGGAATATGACTATTACCCAGAAGATTTTCAAAACAATGAGCCTTTGCCGCATAGGTATGAATATGAACCTTATGATACAGGATATGGCAAACCTCTAAACACTTCTCAACAAGATGATTATTATAATCAAATAAGAGATGATTATTCTTATAGTAGTCAAGATTACTACCAAAACAATGAAAACGAAATTCATTATGATGAAGTTGTTGAAGAACCTGCTACAAATGATGCAGAAGATGCAGACTCTTCCGAAAAAGTCATCCGAAGACATTTTGATAAATTTAAGAAATAAGGCATTATAATGAATTTCGATTTTGATGTAGTGGTAGTTGGAGCAGGGCCTGTAGGTTCAACAATAGCATATTGCCTAGCTAAAAACGGATTAAATGTAGCTATTTTAGATAAGAAAAAACAAATTGGTTATCCTCTACAATGTGCAGGAATCTTAAGCATGCATATTTTTGAGTATAATGAATTACCTGATGAAGTAATATTAAACACAGTTAAGGGAGCATTTCTTCACTCTCAAAATCATATTTTAAATGTTAAAAAAGATGAAAATGTTGCATATATAATTGACAGGATTGCTTATGACCAATTTTTATTAAAAAGAGCTATAGAAAATGGTGCAAAATTAGTCACTCGAAAAGTGGTTGATGGAGATATTGAAAATGGAATAGTATATTTTTCAAAAAAAGATTGCATAACTTCAAAAATCATCATTGGTTGCGATGGATATGACTCCAAAATATCTGAAATTATAGGAAATAAACAAGAAAGCTATCCCGCATCACAGATGCTTGTTAGAATAGACGATGAGAATATGAATAATTTCAGAAAATCAGATAAAAAGATAAATGATTATGTAGATACTTATTTGCTGGAAAATATTCTGCCGGGATTTTTATGGATTATTCCGCTAAAGAATAATCTCTATCGTGTAGGTTTATTTTTCAGTCAATCTCACAAGAGGCAGGATGAAATTCTATATGAGTTTTTAAATGAAAATTTTGAAGAATTTGAAATAATTGAAAAATATAAAGGTTTTATTCCAATATATGATCATAAAAATCGATTAGTTAAATCTAGATCACTTTTAATAGGTGATGCAGCATCTCAGATAAAACCCACCTCCGGAGGAGGATTACTGATGGCATTTGACAGCTGCAAAATAGCCAGCAAATATATTGTCGATGCCATTTTAAAAGATGACCTTAGTATATTAAAAGGATATGAAGATGAATTTAGAAAAAAATACTCAAAAGAATTTAACTATCAGTTTAAAGTGCAAAAGACACTTAATTTATTAGATGTTAAGGACATTGACTACTTTTTTGATAAACTAAAAAAAAATGATTGTGAAAGAATAATATCTGAATATGGGGATATGGACAATCAGTCTGTGCTTGTTCGGGAATTTATTAAAAGAGGTTTAATATTTAAGATTATTCCAAAATTTCTTTTTAAAAAAGTAGTGAATATATTTGGATTTAGGTGAATTTTAATGGAATTATTATGTATACAATCACAAGAACATCCTGAATTGCCATTGGCTGAATTAAAAGCGGTAATGGAATGTGAAAATATTGAAGCTAAAGTTGATGATGTAACTGAAGGAATAGTAATCTTAAGAAATATTCCTTGCGAAAAGCTATATGGCTACTATGAAATCTTAACAAGAAGATTAGGTTATACTCATGAAATCCATGAAATGATTATTAAATCTCATGCAGCTACTTTAGGCAGTGACGTTGAAAGTATTGATTGGTCTGAATATATTGACGAAACATTTGCAGTGCGTGTTAAAAGAATTCGTTCCGAAGTAGACACTGTAGGTTGTGAAAGGGAACTTGGAACATTGATTTTAGATAATTGTGAAAATATTAAAGTATCATTATCCAAACCTAAAACACTTATAAGAGTAGTTGCCCATGGCGATGATTTATATATTGCTATTGAGAGAATGAAATTAAATAAAAAACATTTTGAAAATAGTAAACCTCATAAAAGACCATTTTTCTATCCAGGTTCAATGAATCCGAAATTAGCTAGGTGTATGGTTAATCTATCTAGAATTAAACCAGGTCAATTATTATTAGATCCATTCTGTGGAACTGGAGGGATATTAATTGAAGCAGGATTAATCGGATGTAAACTGGTAGGATCCGATGTTTACTGGAAAATGCAAAATGGGACTGCTGTTAATTTAGATTATTATGGGATTGCTGATTATAAGACCTTTCATTTAGATGTTCGTGAACTTAAAATGTATGAAAAGGTAGATAGTGTAGTTACTGACCCTCCTTATGGAATTTCTACTTCCACAGGCGATGTCGATGGTGAAGAAATTTTTAAAGAATTTTTCCATGCAATTTATGATAATATGAAAGACGACGCTTATTTGTGTATGGCATCTCCACACTATGTTGACTTAAAACCAATGATTGATAAGGTTGGTTTTGAAATCGTTGAGGAGTATAGGATTAAAATGCATAGAAGTTTGACAAGAATTATATCAGTTATAAGGAAAAAATTAGATTAAGAGATACATTTATATATTACTTAGTTATTTTTTTTTATTTTTTTTAATCAAATGTTATTAATCCGCTTTATTTTTATTTTTTAATCCATTATGATTTTTTATTTCAATTTTTTAGAGTTTTGAAAAATTTTATTTTATTTTATTTTTAAATTATCTTTTTAGGTATTTTTCCATACATCTTTGAGTTTTGTTTCTTTATTCTGTAGTCTTGTACTTCTACTAAAATTAACACCATTAAATCTTCATTTTATTACAGAAATCACGTTTTCAACATTCATTCTTCGTGCATAGACATCATGCCAGAAGATTGTAGCACTATTTAATCTATAATGTATACCTATCCAACATACTAATAGCCCTAAAAAATGACACAGAACAACAAATAAAAAGAAAACCGAAAGAAAAAACAAAACACACATACAAATACAAAACCAATATCAACACACTAATCGGAAACATCAAAGAAGAAATGCCACGACTACTAACAGACGATAAACAAGAAATACAACACACAATACAAGAAATAATAAACATAGTCAAAAAAGACCTAGTATACACAAAAATAAAAGCACCCACAAATGAAGAAAGAGATGAAAAGAAATATTATCATAAAAAATGCAAATCCAATCTAAAGACAGGTTTTAAAAAATTAAAAAAAACCTTAGATTGACAGCATTGAGACTTTTACAAAACTTTAAATATTAATTATAATTAATTTATAATTTAGATAAATATGAGTCAAGTGAAATCAATTTTTAATAATATGGGTTGGCTATTTATCCCACAAATACTAAGTAGCATTTGTGCTTTTATATGGACTGTTTTAATAGCTAATTACCTTGGAGTTAATGGAAATGGTATTTTAGGATTTGCAATTTCACTAAGTGGAATTTTAACAGTTACAACCGATTTTGGCATAAGTACCCATATTGTTCGTCATGTTTCAACAGACTACTCACAAGCACCTAAGTATTTAGGTAATGCAATTCCTTTAAAAAGTTTATTTGGAATAGGAACATTTATCCTAACATTAATAATTTTAATAATTCTAAAAACTGATGAACTTACAATTACAATCACATTACTATTCACTATAGAAATGATTATCAATTCATTCAAAGGACTGTTTAACGGGTGTTTTCAAGCTTTTGAAGAAGGAAAATACCAAGGAATTGGAAATATTCTAACAACAGCATTATTATTTATTTTCATATTAATAGCAATCTTCACAGATTTAGGAATATATGGAATAACACTAGCATACGTTATTTCCAATTTAATAGTACTATTATACACTTATGGTGCTTTAAGAAAACATATTGCCAAACCTAAATTTGAAATTAACATTGTTTTTTGGAAAAAACTTACATTAGTTGCCCTGCCTTTTGCCGCTACTGGAATACTCTACTCCATATATTATTCAATCGATGTAATCATGTTAAAATCACTTGTTGGAAACTACGCAACAGGGATTTATAATGCAACATATAAACTAGTTTCTGTTTTAACACTCTTTTATTCAATTTACACAGCAGCAATATTTCCAGTCATGAGCAAATTCTTTAAAAATGATGAAACTCTTTTAATTGTAAGTTTTGAAAAATCAATCAAATACTTAATGTTTATCATAATTCCACTTGCTTTTGCAACAGTGTATTACTCTGCAGATGTTATTCATCTAATTTATCCAAGCGGAGAATTTTCTAATGCATCCTCTGTTTTAGACATACTTATCTGGACAGTTTGTTTATTATTCTTAAGTGGAGCATGCAACATATTATTAAATGCGTCACATAAAGAAGTAGCAGTTACAAGAATCTATTTAATTGCAGCTACTTTTAATGTAGTTTTGAATTTGTTTATGATTCCCAAGTATTCATACAATGGAGCTGCAATAACAACAGTATTAAGTGACATTATTATTGTATTATTACAGTCATATGTAATTTACAAGTTAGGATTCAGACCCAATAAAAGATTATATAAGGATTTAGTTAAAATTGTAATAGGATCTATATTTATAAGTATTATTCTTAACATTTTGCACATGGATATGTTTTTAGCAATACCTGTGAGCATAACAATCTATTTAACAATCATGTATTTATTAAATATCTTAGATAATGATGATAGATATATTATAAAAGAAATCATTGGCAAAAATTAAAATATAGTTCTTTTGTGAAAGTTTTACCATATCATTCAACCAATTTTTCATAAAGTGAGTTTAACCCTAAAAATCTCCTTTAAATATTGAAATAAGGAGACTCATGTCATAATAGCTTGCATACTTTTTAGGCAATGATTGTATATTTTACGAGTCCCAATCGAATGATTGCTAGTCATGCATATGTTGTTTATCAGTGACTCGTCGTTCATATTATCACTTTTTATATTTAGATTATATAAAAAGTAGAGAGATCATTTGAAATGTATCTTGTTAAAGTACTATTGATAATTTAGAACGACTCCATAATAATCACTTAATTATCAGTTACTTATACTGTTTCTCTCGTAACATTTCTATAATAATTTTTAGAACACAGTTCAATATAATGAAGCTATTATTAAACAATACATAAGTAGAATGCAAATAATAAAGATTCAAAATCATGATGTTTTGAGCAACCCCACAATAACATCCCAATTTCAAATCAACAAAGTTTTTGAAAGAATCCATTACAATCAAAATTAAACATTTAAAAAGTTTAAAATATAAAAAAATAAACCAAGTTTAAAGAGGTTAAAAATGTCAAATTCAATTGGTGAAAAATTTCAAATAACAAGCTTTGGGTCAAGCCATGGAAAAGCGGTTGGAGCTGTTGTTGATGGATGCCCCGCAAATCTTGAATTAACACAAGAGGACATTCAAAAAGAGCTTGATAAAAGAAAACCCGGAACAAGCAGCATAACCACCTCCAGAAAAGAGGCAGATGAAGTTCAAATTTTATCTGGTATTTTTAATGGTAAAACAGATGGAACTCCAATTACTGGAGTTGTTTTTAATAAAAATCAACATTCAAAAGATTATTCAATGTTTGAAAATACACCACGCCCATCTCATGGAGATTTTGCTTGGATGATGAAATATGGCAACTATGACTATAACGGCGGAGGTCGTGGAAGCGGCAGAGTTACTATTGGACATGTGATTGGTGGAGCAATAGCTAAAAAACTTTTAAAAACCCAAAATATTGAAATTATTTCACATGTTGCTCAAATTGGAGATATTAAAGCTGAAATTAATGATCTTGAAATTATCAAAGAAAATGTCGAGAAAAATCCTGTTCGTTGCGGAGATTTAAAGGCAGCCCGGAAAATGGAAGAATTAATCTTGGCTAAAAAACAAGAAGGAGACTCTATTGGAGGGATTGTTGAAACAATAGCTATTGGAGTGCCTGCAGGATTAGGAGAACCTGTATTTGGAAGACTTGATGGGGACTTAGCAAGAATTTTAATGAACATTGGGGCAATAAAAGGAGTTGAAATCGGTCTTGGATTTGACATGGCGACTAAAAGTGGTTCGCAAACAAATGATGAATATCAAATAAATGAAAATAAAGCAACAGCAAAAACAAACAATTCCGGTGGAATCATTGGAGGTATGAGCAATGGCATGGAAATTGTTTCAAGAATTGCAGTGAAACCTACTCCCTCCATTTCCAAATGTCAAAATTCTGTTGATTTAGAAAAAATGGAAAATAAAAAAATAGAAATAGAAGGTCGCCATGACCCATGCATATGTCCCAGAGTTAGCGTTGTTGCCGAATCAAGCACTGCAATTGTTCTTGCAGATCATATGATTCGCTCAGGTTTTATCCACCCCAGCAATCTAGAAAAATGATCCTAATCTTTTCTTGCCATTAAAACTTCATCAAACTCATTATGTTTGAAGGACAATTGGTAAGAATTTTTTCTTTCATTTTCAAACAAGGCATGACTGGTGCTGTGAATTGAAGACTGTGTGTCTTTAAGTGAAATTAGCCTGAATCTTTTAGGATTATTATAATTCACATTGAATGATAAACCGTCATATGCAGCAATAGTTTTAACACCTGTTTGTTTATAAACTTTTCTAGCTTCTGTAACAGGATTGCTTGAAATCATTTTTAGACCCAAATGTGTCATTACTGCAACCTTCGGTTTAACTTCATTGATCAAATCAACGAAATTGCGGGAACACATATGTCCATTAATCGACCTGTTTCCCGGCCTCAACACGCTAGCTATTAAGATATCAGCACCCTCATGGTCTTGGGCCAGACCATCAAAATAACCTGTATCGGAAGTGTAAGAAATTTTAAAGCCATTGCAATCTATCTGAAATCCGACACCTGTTGGATCGCCATGTGAGGTTTCAGTACCTTTAATTGAAACATTATCTAATCTATTCCACTCCCCAGGCTTTAAGACTATTTTGTCAGACTTCGATTTATGATAATCAGAAATGCATGGCCCCCATCTTTCATATCCTTCCAAAACACTTTCCCCACCAACGATAGTTCCTTGTCTTTTAGTCATTCCTTTAGTCATTGCTTCAATGAGAATTTCTGCATCATTGTAGTGGTCTGTATGAGAATGTGAAACAATGACTCCACTTAAATTACGAGGGTCAAACCCGAACTGGTAAGTTCTTATTAGTGCTCCAGGACCTGGGTCAATGTGATAATTTTTTCCGCCGAGATTGTCCAATCTGAAACCCCCGGTCATCCTTCGTTGGCTGATAGCGGAAAATCTTCCTCCGCCACTACCTAAAAATGTAATTTTCATTTAAACCCCAACTATAAGGAACATAAAATTATATCACAGGACAAAGAGGACTTGTCTTTTTTTAGGCACAAATCCTCATTTTCAATGACCACCTTGTCTCCAGTTTTAACGTTATCACTGTCTGTAAACATCAATACGTTTTGACCCGGACCTGCAAGCTGTTTCCAATTTCCATCAACTGCCTGGGTTTTATTATTTAACTGTACAAACAGCATGTTTCCATCAATGTCAACAACTTTACCAATGTCCCCTTTGCTAATGATTTTGCTGGCCATTTCAATTTCCAAATTTTGTTGAACCAATCTTTCTGTTAAGTCTTGCCTGAATTTAATTAGAACCTTAATATCATGGTCAATTGTAACGTCCAGATGTTTTTGAGCGGCACTTTTATCAAACTTGGGCTGTCTCATCAATACATCTATTTTATTGCCTACAGTGGGAGTTTTTGAAGCAACCTCCTCTAAAATTCCCTTGAAAATCTCCCCCATGTATCTTAAGCTTTGAGAAGCTTTCCATTCCCGTTTAATCAATGTTTCAGCCATACGTTTTGCGTAATCATTTCCAAATATAATGACTCCTCCACTTCCGGCTTTACGGGATTCGGTATCAGAACCTAACAATTCAATTATTTGATATCCGTTAGTGGTTCCGTAAATGCGCCTTCTTCTTGTTTCCATAGTTCCTTTAGTACTTACTTCACCGCGAATGGTATTGCCGATTATTTTAAGTTTGTTAGCATCGTCTGTAATTTTAATTGAAATGCCAAGCTCGTTTGCCCTAGTTAAAAAGTCTTCATCATTATCAATGCTTCCGCTATATAATTCTTCCTCTAATGTAGCTAAATTTTTTTATCACCGAAATATCCTATTTTTCTTTTATCACTTGCCATTACACATCCTTTTTTCCAACATAAGCGATAATCAAGCTCATAATATCTCCTAATTTGATATTTTTAAAAATATTGTAATATCAATAATTTATTATTTATATTTAATTTTTGTTATCATATATTATAAATGTTAATAACTATATAAACAAAAATAGATTTTCACCTAAAAATTAATTAAAAAGAAAAATAAACCTTTTTTTAATGATTAAAGAAAATATTTAAATAATAATATAACAATAAATATGGGTATATTAAATGTTAATTATTTATCATTATAAATTATTGACATCATTAATATAAAACAACAGGAGAGAAACTAATGATAGATCTCAGTAAAATGTTTAAACCTGAATCCGTAGCTGTTATTGGAGCTTCAAATACACCAGGGAAAGTAGGATATATCATTGTAGATAATCTTATCAACGATGGATTTGTAGGAGAAATATATCCTGTAAACCCTAAAGGTGGGAAAATCCTTGGAAAACAAGCTTACGCAAATATAAAAGACGTACCTGGAAAAGTAGACTTAGTAATTATAACTATCCCTTCCCCATTCGTGAATACTGCTGTTAAAGAATGTGGTGAAGTTGGCATTGAAAACATGGTTGTTATTACTGCTGGTTTTAAAGAAGTTGGAGGAGAAGGTGCTAAACTGGAAGCGGAATTAACTGCTCTTGGTAAAGAATATGGTATAAACATTATTGGACCAAATAGTTTAGGAATTACAGATTCTCACACTCCATTAAACGGATCGTTTTCACAGATGATGCCGCCTACTGGAAATATGGCATTTATATCACAAAGTGGAGCCATGATGGTAGCTATCATCGATTGGAGCGTAACTTCAGGAATTGGATTTAGTAAAGTTATCAGTTTAGGCAACAAAGCAGGAGCAAATGAAATTGAACTGCTGCAATATTTAGCTGACGATGATGAAACAAATGTAATCATTTGTTATCTTGAATCTATTTCTGATGATGACGATTTTGTAAGAACTATGAGAGAAACTGCACATAAAAAACCTATTATTGTTCTCAAATCAGGTTCAAGTTCAGCAGGAGCAGAAGCAGCATCTTCACACACCGGAGCATTAGCCGGCAGTGATTTGGCATTTGACACCGCATTCCATCAATCCGGAATTATGCGTGTTGAAACTATGGCGGAATTGTTCGATTTAGGATTAGCATTCTCTAAAGCGCCGCTTCCAAAAGGAGACAAAGTGGCCATTATCACTAATGCCGGTGGTGGAGGAGTGCTTACCGTGGACGCTATGGAAAAGGCAGGACTCCAACTTGCCCAATTCGATGAAAAGACCACTGCTAAACTAAAAGAATGTGTAACTGATGAAGGAAGTGCTAAAAACCCTATTGACGTATTAGGAGATGCACCAGTGCACAGATACAAAGAATCATTAGAACTTGTCTTAGGTTATGAGGACGTTGACAGTTTAATCGTGATGGTTTGCCCTACAGCATCAGCTGATCCTGATGGAATTGCAGATGCAATCGTAGAAGAGAAAAAGAAATTTGACAAACCGGTCATTGTTGTTAATATGGGAGGACCGTCCTTTGAAAATGCAAATGATGTTTTAAGAGAAAACGGCATTCCAACTTATGTATTCCCTGAAACTGCAGTTAATGCTGTAGAGGCCATGGTTAAATTTGCAAGATTGAAAGAGAGAAACTATGATGACGTCATTGATAAAATTGATGATGTCGACAGAGATACAGTAACTGGAATATTTGACAAAGTAAAAGCAGATGGCAGAGACACATTACTTGGCAGTGAAGCATATGCAGTAGCTGAAGCTTATGGAATTTCAGCAGCGCCGATTAAATTATCAACAAGTGCTGATGAAGCAGGCAAACTTGCAGAAGAAATGGAATTCCCGGTTGTACTTAAAATCGCATCCGATAAAATTTTGCACAAATCCGATATTGGCGGCGTGAAAGTAGGAATTAATAGCGTTGAAGAGGCAAAAGCAACTTATGATGAGATCATTGCTAATGCTAAAGCCGCACACCCAGATATTGTTCCTGATGGTGTGGAAGTGCAGAAAATGATGGATTCAGGTGAAGAAGTCATTGTCGGTATGATTCGCGACAGACAATTCGGTCCTATGATTGCATTTGGTATGGGTGGAATCTATGTTAACCTTATTGAGGATGTATCATTCAACCTTGCAAAAGGCATGAGTTCTGAAGAGATTGAAGAACAAATTGCATCAACCAAAGTATCCCAATTACTTGAAGGATACAGGGGAGAAGCACCTTGTGATGTTGAAGAAGTTAAAGAAGCAATTAAAAGAGTAGCTAGATTAACCCTAGACTTCCCAGAAATATCAGAACTTGACATTAACCCCATCTTTGTCTACGAAGAAGGTTCAAGCGCACTTGACATTAAAATTAAATTATAATTTCTCTTTTGAGAAATTAACTATTTTTTTATATTTTAAAATCCCATGAAGATGATTATATAGATGGGAAAATCGACTTATAACTATACCCTATTTCCATAATCAGGCTTGATAAAATGAATTACAATTTAAGCGAAATCGGAATTGAAAAAAATATCCAATATGAATGCATTACAACAACCATTAATAAAGAGGGTGTAAAAAATGCAGGTGCCTTTGCATTTACCTACCTTGGAGAGGATAAAGTATTCTGCAGGATATTTGACGGATCAAAGACACTGAAGAATATATTAGATACTAATGAATATGTAGTCAATATTACACAGGATTCCTTAGTTTTTACCTATTCGACACTAAACTGCTTAAGCGATGAATATTATACTGACGATACAGACATTGCCATTATTAAAAATACTCCCGCTTACATTATTGTGGATGTTGAAAATATTGATAAAAAAGAAACACCTAAGGATTTTCCAATAAAAGGAAGTGATATTTATTATATAACCGGCAAAATCAGAAAAGTCATGAAAAATGATGAAAATGCAATGCCGTTTAATAGAGGATTATCTGCACTAATTGAATGCCTCGTTAACTTTTCAAGGTATAAAATGGTTGATGGGGAAAAAAGAAAGGAATATATAAACATATTAATTGAAAATCAAAGGATCATAAATAAAGTATCCGATGAAAAAACTAAAAAGGCTATCGCCGATTTAAGAGAGGAATATGAAAAAACCAGGCATCCCCATTAAAAAAAAAAATGAAGCATAGCTAATTAACTATGCTTCCCAATACAAATCATCATGTGCAATAGTTTCGTTTAAGATACCTAATTGAACTTCTAATTTTTGAAATGCATCTACATTAGATTTATATGTTTCATTTATTCCGGATATGAATGGGAAACTTTCTAAAGATTTTACTTCCGCATCCTTGTCAGCAACGATATCTTTAGGCAATAATTTAACTATTTCACCAGTCTCACCAGCCGCTATTTTTTCATTAATGAAATTAGTTGAATTTTCATGAATTGCAATAATTTCTTTAGCAGTGTCTTTATTATTATTTAAAAAATCATCAGAAGCCGCTACAACACAGCATGGATGATTTGGCATGATTTCAGAAGAATCAACTAATTCTTCAATACCCTCATCACTTACACCAAGACTTACATATGGCTGGAATGTAATGGCCGCTGGAAGAT
Organism: Methanobrevibacter sp. V14; assembly: GCF_963082475.1. NCBI lineage: Archaea > Methanobacteriati > Methanobacteriota > Methanobacteria > Methanobacteriales > Methanobacteriaceae > Methanobrevibacter > Methanobrevibacter sp. V14. Next base: position 73,592 of record NZ_CAUJAM010000001.1, on the reverse strand, counting down.
TTTTAGTTTTTAAAGCATCGTTAATAGATGGCACTTTCATTGCGGATTCATTAATGTCATCCAAAGACATTTCATGTTTATTCAAATAAGCAGAAAGCAATACATGTTGAATGGATGATTCACCGGGAGTTGCGACAACTTTTCCTTTTAAATCTTTAGCATCATCAATATTGGAATCAGAAGTCACCATAATTCCACTGCCTTCATTTTGAACGGCAGAAATAATTTTTACAGGAACCCCTGCAGAAACAGAAGACAATACCGGTGCAATACCTACATAACCTACATCAACATCCCCGCTAGCCATGGCAGTCATTAAATCTCCACCATTGTTAAACTGAACAAGTTCAGTAGTGATTCCCTTTTTTTCATATAAACCCTGAGCGTCTGCCACAAATAATGCAGCATCATGATCTGAAGGCAAATATCCTATTTTTACAGTACTGTTAGATTCTCCTCCTAAAAAATCAAAAAAACCTGCACTAGCTGAACCCGCTACAAGGAATACTGCAAGTGCCAACACTAAAACAAATATAATCTTTTTATTCATTTTTTCACCAAAAATTAATTTAAATTAAATGCAGTAATATATTTAATCGGCATGTTATAAATAAATTAACATGAATTGTTATAACAATTAATCAAAAAATCTGTTTTAGATCATATATCTTTATTTTGAATTAAAACAGAAAGATTGCCATCATATTGCCCATCAACCGTTGTTCATCACAAAGGTAATTTCAATAACAATCAACAATCAAGAAAAAAATAAAAAGTAGTTTAATCAACTACTTTGATAAAAAATTTCATCTTCTGACAATGGCTTTTTTAAAACACCCAAATCAACTTCCAACTTCATAAAATCCATGACTTTTTGTTTATAAGTATCATTCAAACCAGAAATAAATGGAAAACCGGACATGGCCACCTTTTCAACTTCAACATCACTTACAATATCACTTGGTAAAAGACTTGCGGCTTCATCGGTGTTATTGTTGATGTAATTAGTTGCATTCTCATGAATGTCCAATATTGTTTGAGTTTCATTAGGATGTTCGTCAATAAACTTATCAGAAGCCACTACAACACAGCATGGATGATCAGGTATAATTTCAGAGGAATCCACAAATACTTTCGCACCGTTTTTCTCGGCAATAGATACGTACGGTTCAAAAGTAATCATTCCATCTATTTTACCAGTTTTTAAAGCATCATTCATTGATGGAACTTTCATAGAGGAAACCTTCAGGTCACTTAAAGACATGTCGTTTTGTTTTAAATAGTATGTAAGCAGCATATGCTGAATTGAAGATTCACCGGGAGTTGCTATTTTTTTACCATTTAAATCAGACACTGAGTTAATTCCCGAATCTTTTGCAACAACAATTCCAGATCCTTCAGTTTGAGCGGCGGAAATTACTTTAACTGGAACCCCATTAGCAATTGAAGACAGTACTGGAGTTATTCCAACATAACCCACATCAACATCCCCACTAGCCATGGCAGTCATTAAATCTCCACCATTATTAAACTGAACCAATTTTGTGTTAATTCCGTTAGCCTTGTATTGTCCTTGCGCATCAGCAACAAACAGTGCTGCATCATGGTCTGATGGCAAGTACCCAATAGTTACTTCATTACTTCCACTTCCTAAAAGGAAATATGCACCTGCAGCAATAACGACTATTGCTATAATAATTACGATAACTTTATTATCCATTGAATCACCAATATTAAATATATTTAAAAAATTATTAAAGGTTTTGATTATGGCTGCAAAAAAGATTGATCAGTACATGAAACCTCACGGTGAAGAGGGAATAAAAACCATCAAAGATATGAATGAAGAACATAGACACATCTCTGAATTTGCATTTGAAAGTGTTGATGTTGGCAAAAATGATAAAATATTAGATATCGGCTGTGGCGGAGGAGCCAATATTGAAAAATTCCTTAAACTGACAGAAAATAATGTTGACGGCCTTGATTATTCCGACATTTCAGTTCAGGAATCCATTAAAAGAAATCAGAAGGCCATTGATGGGGGAAGATGCAGTGTTATTCAAGGGGACGTTAGTGATATGCCAATAGATGATGAAAGTTACGATTTAATAAGTGCTTTTTCAACAATTTACTTCTGGCCCGAACTCGATGAAACATTTAAAGAAGTGGCAAGAGTTATCAAACCTAAGGGGCGATTTATGATTGCTCAGGGAACTGATGGCAATCATCCCGATGATGAAAAATGGATATCAACCATTGAAGGAATGAGAATTTATAATGCTGGTGAATTAAATGAATACCTGCTTAATGCAGGATTTAACAGCATTGAAAACTATAAAAAAAAGAATGAACATCTTTTAGTGATTATTGCTCAAAAATAATCATTTGAATCCTCATACATTCACCGTTTTTTCATTATCTATCAAAACATGATATATCCCAAATACGTTTCAAACATGCTTGATAGATAAATAACCTTTTCATCCGAAACTGGCAACTTTGATGCTCTCAATATATTTAAATATTAGAATAGAAACTTAAAACTGATAGAAATGAATTTAGAAGATAAAATCAATATTGTAAAAAATATTTTAAAAGATAAGAAGGTTGCCATAGGTTTTTCAGGCGGTGCCGATTCAACATTAATAGCTTATTTATCCGCACAAACAGCAAAGGACACATTGGTAATCACCATAAACAACCATTTGTTGCCTACCGGTTTTGTCGAAAATACTAAAAAAGCAACCGAAACCTTTGGAATAAAACAGGAAATAATCAGTATTGACTTTTATGAAGATGAACTTTTCTTATCAAATAACTCTAAGAGATGCTATACCTGTAGAAAGCTAATGTATGATGAAATTGAAAAGATAGCCAATGAAAAAGGTTTTGATTTTATTTGTGATGGGAACAACATTAGCGACTTGACTGTTGACCGGCCCGGAATTTTGATTACTTATGAAAAAGGATTCAAAACACCTTTTATTGAAGCAAAATTAACTTCTAGAGAAATCCATGAATATTTAGATAAAAAAAATATCCCATATTCAAGATCAACTACCTGTCTTGCAACCAGAATTCCAACAAACACCCGGACAACAGCAGAAAAGATCAATAGGATTAGCTACTGTGAAGACTATATCCTAAAAAACACTGATTGCGAAATTGTAAAAGTCAGAGACTTTGAGGAAACCTGTATAGTTGAAGTGGACAATATCCGTGAATTAGTTTGCAGGGATAAATATATTCAAATCAACGATGAATTAAAAGCACAAGGTTATAAAAAAGTTGCTTTAAATTTATCGGAAATTGATGATAATGAAAGCATCTCTCTCGACTATGCTGAGGGATCATTTTCGTATAAACTGCCATATACAATAAACATTGAAAATACAGAAAAACAACTTAAAAACGAAATAATCAAAGATTCACATGACAAGCTAGAATTAAACAACATTACAATCAATGAGAATGGATTAATTACTGGTAAAAACTTTAAAACATATGAAACCGCATTATACGGATTTATGGATGTTCTTAAAAAATTAAGAAGAAATATTTAGATTAAAACGCCATCAATATCTGGTGATGAATGCTGGGAAGTCTCATCCCACCAAGGAATATGCTAAGTAAAATTGAACAAACGTCAAAGATGCCAAAATCACAATTATCTGGTGAGAATATCTCTACAAGGCTAAAATTTAAAAAAAAATGAAATGTATTTCCACAATGTGAAAACAAAATTTGTTGGCAGTTTCCGATTTGGTACTGATGCTTAGTTTTTGTTGATTGTTACACATCGTTTAATCCATCTGATGTTGTTGAGTGTTATTATGAGGAGTAGTCCTCTGTATGTTTTGAATGTTCTTTTAATTTTTCCGGGAAGTGTTGTTTTGTAAAAATCCTTCAATTAAATTATTGGTACTTTGTATTCTCCGGTTTATCGTGTGTTGTATTGCTTTATCCAGATATTTGGATAGGTTTCTTATGAATGCTTTGATTTCTTTTGGTAGTTTATCTATTTGGTCATTATAATTTTTGGAATCTTTTTCTTGCTGTTTTTTCAGTTTTGGATTTAAAAATTAGGCTTATTTTTTTCACTAGATCATCATCAACTTTTAATTCATTGGTGTATTTTTTTCTTTCGGTTTTCTTTTCACTTAATTTTTTATTTAACTCCCTCTTTTTTTCATTATCTTTTTGCCTTTCTGTGTCGTCTTTTTGTCTTTTGTATTTTTCACTTATTTCTTTTATTTCTTTTTCTAAAATCATTTATCTCTTTGTTTAATTTTTTTATTCTTTTATTTAAGCCATTTTATGTTTCTTTATTATTTTGTCCATTAGATTTTTCATTGCAATGAAAAGTGCATCTTTGATGATTAAATCCTAAATCATCAATTATTACTGCGTATGCTCTGTATCCATCAGTAAATTATTGTTTTTAATTCTAAATTTTCAAGTGATGTTTCTAAAAAAGATTTTATGAAATCTTTTGGAAAAAATTCTCTTGGAATTACTGTATCTTCAATTATTAACTTGTTTTCTGCATCTAATAATGTTAATCTGACGTTATGGTTGATGTTTGATCTAGAGAAATTTCTCATCATAACGGTATTTTGCACAGGAATATTGATTTAGATTATCCAAACATATGCCATGGGTTCCATTACAGCAAATTCCATCAACAAACAAGTTATTTTCTTGATTGACATTTAATTAAATAATAATATATTAATAATACAAAAAATAAGAATTTTTAGAAAAAATTAAGTTGACGACATTTAGAATTTTTCTAAAATTCTGGCATATACGGCTTTTAATTCATCATCTGATTTTTCATAAATTCTTTTTAGGATTAATTCAGGGGTACTTTTTGCAAGGAAGTTCATTTTAGGTGTTCTGTCAACTATTAAATTATAGTCTTCATCTAATCCTTTAGCTTCAATTCCATCTACTCTAATATCTGTGTAGTTCATTAATTCTCTTGCCATGTGAGTAACAATCACTCCATAAGAATTAGATTCTTTAATCATATCAATAAATGTGGATATAATTTTAACAGCTGCTTCAAGTTCTGTTATTCCTTCAAGTTCATCTAATAATACTAACTTTTCACTATTTGTGGTAACGATTGGTATGAACACATTTAGGAATGATTCAAATGCTCCAGCATCTAGAGATCTTTTCTTTGAGAAGTGGTAAATCTCATGGAATAATTTTATTTTAGCTTTATCCGCACTTACAGGAAGCCCCATTTGCGCCATTATTGATATTTGAGTTAGGGTTTCTAAAAGTGTTGTTTTACCTCCACTGTTTGCTCCTGTTAGAAGTGCAATATTTTCTTTTTTGCTTAATTCATAATCAATATTTTGCACATGATCTTTATCTTTTTTAAGTGCCAATTCTAAGTGTATTGCTCCTGTTAATTTTATTTCATCACTGAATTCTGGCTTACATAAATCATATTCGTATGCAAAGCTTCCTAAACTGAATTCATAGTCAAATTTGATTGTATCGTTTACTTCTTTGATAGCTTTTTCTTTTATAGAATTTAATTCAATTGCGGCTGTTTTTTTAATGTCGAATATGTCGTTTTCTTTTTTAGATGCCTGTTCAATGGTTACTCTTTGAATTTCTGTTTCATCAATTTGAATTGGATATGTTCTAAGGTATGGATCAAAACTTAAACCAGTTTTCTCGCGGATAATTTCCTTACGTTTGTTTATAATTTCATCGAATATTTTGCTAATTTTTGGTGGGAAGTTATTGTTTAATAAGTTGAGAATTTCACCTCCTTCAAGGTCAACTTGTTTGATGGATTTTTCTAATTCTTCATCCATCTCCTCTTTTAGAGAAAGTACAAGTTTTTCAATATCCACTTCACGCTTATCAATAATGTTCAATTCATCAATTAGTGGAATTATTTCTCCTAAAACACTTTCATTATTTCTAATCTTTTGTATTTCATAAACTTTGGAGAATAATTCTTTATTTTGGATAAAAAAGTTTATGATTTTTTCAGGAATAATTTCATAATCATTTTCATCAATGTTTATCATAATAAGGTTTGGCATTCCTTCAAAATCAAGTATTCCTTGAGAATAAACATAAAATACTAGATCATAATTCAATAATTCCTCTTTTAGTAGTGGGGAATCACTAGCAGTTATGATTGGGTAATATTGATTCAATCCTAAGTCTGTAAGATATGAATTGTCTTCTTCACTTTCAACAATAATGGCTTTACTTGGGTCATATTCCGGTTTTGCTTCTTCAACTTCTTTTAAATTTTTCATTAATCCTCTTAATTTAATAATTGGAAGTTGTGAAACATGCTCCTTTGCGGTCATTACAAAATTAAGGTTTGAATTAATTTTATCAATATTTTTTGACGGTGAGAGTAATAGGATTCTATTTTTAGAATAAGAAGTATTAGAATATGCCAAAATCTTGTTTATAATATCTTCATAAATCTCCATTGCCCTATCACTTTTTATAAACTGATATTCAGGGTTATTCAGTAGTTGATTCATTATTTCAATAGCTTTTCTTTGGCTTATGCCTTCAATATTCGCTATTTTTTCAACATCAATATCTTCAACTATTTTTTGGAGTTCCTCTTCTCCTCCAACACTATTGATTATTTTTTCAGAGATTTTATCTCCAACGCCTTTAATATTTTGCAATGTAATTCTTTCTCCACACATTTTACCAAACCTTTTTTGTAAATATAGTATAAAGTTGATATGTTATTCTAATTTGCCAAGAGCATTTGAAAAGTATGTGCGACGGGATAGGGTCTCCTTTTTCCCTACTCTTGTATCAGTGAAACACTTCTTGTATGAAGTTGTTTTAATCCCTGTTGTGTTGGGATTTCCTCCTGTGAAATTCTTAGCTTGGTAACGAGCCTAAGAAGTTGCATGAGCAAAATGTCTAATGAAACACTAGTATCCAGTGTTGTCAGGGCTAGAGGAAGAATAAGAATGGTTAATTAAAGTGAACGAATGCAAGCATCGTGACAAATGACGATAGGTAGGATACAAAGCACTATAAAGAGTACTACTATCGATTGCAATTAGGAAATAAGTACTTTACTTATGCTTATAACGCACAACCCGTAGAATTGCCGGTGTAAAGTTCGGACCTTACCTTATTCGTATCTGATGGGAGATTAACCCGGTAAGCCATTTGAAGTCCTAAAAGAAGACTCTTTTTTTTTAGGTAAGCGGATTGCGAATGAAGTGGAATTCTTCAGGTGGTAGAGGATTTTGAAAAAAAGCGAAAGCCGTTAATTATCGAAAGATAGCAGGAAAACAGGGAAATTATTAACTGTGAACGGATACCTGCCCTTTTGTGGTAGGCATGGAAACATGGCTAACTTTCAAAGAGTAGACAACGTGTAAATAAAACTATTAATGTTTGTTTGTTAAAAGGATGGTGATAAAGTTGAGTTATGCTCAAAACAACATTGTTTTAGAGTCCACAACACCATACGCTACGCTATGGTCTGATACTGATTGGAAGAAGACCTATAAGTATGTAAATAAACAAAGATTTAGGATATTTCGTGCCGAAAGTGAAGGTGATAGTCGAAAAGTTAGAGATTTACAGCGAATGTTAGTTCGTAGCCCTGCCGCATTAAAAGTAGCAATTAAAAGGGTTACACAGACAAATAAAGGTAAAAGAACTCCTGGTGTGGATAGATATATTGCATTAAGCGATGCTGAACGAGGAAAATTGTTTATTAAGATAATAAATAGAAATATAAACAAACATAACCCCAAGCCTGTGTATAGGACTCAAATTCCGAAAAGTAATGGTAAAACTCGTTCTCTTGGTATTCCTACCATTATTGACAGAGTTTATCAGGAATTACTTCGTTTAGTCTTGGAGCCGCAATGGGAAGCTCGTTTTGAACCTATAAGTTATGGTTTTAGGCCTGCAAGACGAGTTCATGATGCAATGGAAAGAATTTTCCATGACATACATTATCGCAGATTCAATTATGTATTCAAGGGCGATTTCAAGGCATGCTTCGATACATTAAGCCATGAATTCATCATGGAACAATTAAAAGGATTTCCGTATGTCGGATTGGTTGAAAAGTTTCTTAAAGCTGGATATGTGGAAAATGGAGAATTTTTCTCCACCAATCAAGGAACTCCACAAGGAGGGTTGTTATCGCCATTGCTAGCAAATATTGCCTTACATGGATTAGAAAACTGTTTAAATATTTCATATTATGAATACCATAGCAGTAAAGGTTATATGACTTTTATTACTCGTGGAAAATATCGGGTTGTGAGGTATGCCGATGATTTTCTTATATTTGCAAGAAATAAGGAAGATATAGAAGCAATACCTAACATTCTTAAAGAATATTTGGATAGGAGAGGTTTAATCCTCTCTGAAGACAAAACTTGTTTCACAACCATCTTTAAAGGATTTGATTTCCTAGGTTTTAATGTTAAAATCGAAAGAGATAATAAATGCATTATTAAACCATCAAAAGACTCTGTTAAAAAGGCTAAAGCCAAAATTAAAGATATCTTCGAATATGCTAAGGGACAGAATGTGGAATATCTCATT
>NZ_CAUJAM010000001.1:0-57500 GCF_963082475.1 Methanobrevibacter sp. V14 | reverse complement strand
TAATCTTAATGGAATTAATTTGACTTGTTCTAACTATGCATATATTTTAAGTAATTACATCGCTTTCAATACAAATAATGGAGTTTATGTTGATTATAACATTACAAAAATCGAAATTAAAGGAAATTTCTTTAATCAGAATCATTTATGGGAAGTTTTCAATAATTTCCATGTTTTGAATATAAATGATGTATCTCTTAAGAATGTAGAAAGTTTAGAAGTAATTACAAACAATTATATGATTAACTATGGTGGAGGAGGTACTGCAGATATTGATAGGCCGGTTTGGACTCAGATTTATGAATATAATCCTAATATAGGGAATTATAATTACGATGAAAGTAAAGACGTTTATGTATATGTTGGAGATGGCAATGGCCAATATTACGGTCATCAGGGAATAATGTATTTAGGTTATGTATTTGAAATAAATGAATTTGTAAGTTGCCCGAATATTTATTACTCTCCAGCTAAAATATGGTCAAAAAGTGGAAACTATGAACTCCTATTAAGCAATATTAAACAAATTAAAAAAGGAATTTATTCAATTTCAATTGTAGATGCAAAAGGCAATATTGCAACTGACTTGAGCTCTGTTCCAGTAACATTTTATCTTAATAAGGTTGGAAATAGCGTTTCTCCTCAAGAGGGGGAGATTTATAAAACTGTAATGCTGGTTAATGGAACTGCAACTGTCAGATTTTATATGGATGAATTCACACAAAGCGGTAATGTTATAACGGCTGTTTTCCCAACACCTGGCACAACACTCGATGCTAAAGTATCAAAAACATTCAATGTTAAGGATTCTGAAATTCCGGGAATTCCATTAAACACTTCAATTAAAGTTTATAATCTAAACACCTATCCAAATTCAAATCAACAAATAATAGCTACATTAGTTGATCAATATGGAGCGGCTGTTGCTGGAGAAGTATTGACATTTACAATTAACTCGAAAACATGTAATGTTGCAACTGACAGTAATGGTCAAGCTAAAATAAAAATCTCTGAGTCAAAAGTGGGAAATTATACTCTGAAAGTAAAATACGAAGGGGATGATGTGGAATATAATGGCAATACTTCATCTGCCAGTGTTGTCGTTAAAAAAACAGCTACTGAAATGATTTCTTATAATTTGAATATGATTCCTGAAAAGGCTGAATATTTCTCAATTACTCTAAAAAATGCATTCGGTGGAGTATTAGCTAATCAAAAAGTTACATTCAAAGTCAATGGCAAAACTTACACCAAAACCACTAATAATAAGGGTGTTGCAAAAGTCAAACTCAGATTTAATAAAAACAATAAAAATTATAAAATTAAAATCACTTACAAAGGATCCAACAAATACGCTTCAATCTCAAAAACAAATAAAATCAAAGTTAAATATTCTTCAAAAACCGCCAAGTTGATAACTCCAAAGATAACTATTCCTCCAAAAATCGCTAAATATTATAAAATTGCATTGAAAGATGGAAATTCAAAAGGAATAGCTAAACAAAAAGTTATTATTAAAATCAATGGCAAAAAATTCACTAAAAGGACTAATTCTAAAGGCGAGATTAAAATAAAAGTTAAATTTAGTAAATTAAAAACTTATAAAGTAAAAGCAGTTTATAAAGGAAGTAAAATATATAAAAAGGCTGTTTCTAATGGTAAAGTTAAAGTGGATAAAACAGCTACTTCAATCACTGCTCCCAGTATTTCTATGGTTCCTAGTGAATTTAAAACATATTCTGTTACTTTAAAAGCAAATAATAAAGCATTCGCCAAACAAAGATTAACAATCAAAGTCAATGGTAACACTTATGTTAAAACCACTGATTCAAAAGGCCAAGCTAGTGTAGGTCTTAATTTTGATGGTGAAAATACATATGCCGTAAATGTCGTGTATAAAGGAAATAAAATTTACAAAGCTTCAAAAGCTACTGGAAAAGTCACTGTTTCAAAAGTAGCAAGTCGAATTACAAGTTATGATAAAACTTACTCTAAAAATAGTCAAAAAGATTATCGAATAACATTAAAGGACAAATCAGGTAATGCAATTCCAAGTCAATCTGTCATGTTTAAGATTAATAACCGAAGTTACAATAAAACTACAGATTCAAAGGGTGTAGCCATTATTGGTCTTGATAGTTTGGAAGAAGGTTCATTTGATATTGTAACCACTTTTGGAGGTACTTACAAATATAAATCAATTTCTAAAACTAATAAAATTACGGTTTCTGGTAAATTAAACACCGTATTTGTTGATAACAATCTTCCAAATTCCGAAATTCAAAGTATTTTGGATGGTGCTTCAAATGGGTCTGATGTTGAATTTTTAGGAGATAATTATTCATCCATTGCTTTAACTATTAATAATGCATTAAATGTTTATTCATCTCAAAATACTACATTAACTGCAAAAACAAATACTCCTGTATTTGCAATCTCGGGAAATAATATTAATATTAGCGGATTTATAATTCGGGGAAACTCTGATAGTGCAATATCTGTTAATAATGGAGATAATGTGCATATTTATGGGAACACTATTTCAAATATGTTGGACGAATCAAAAATGAGAAGTTATCTTGATGCAACAGTTAATATGCCTGGGTGCGGTGTTGAAATTTCCAATTCGCGTAATGTAGCTATAAGCAACAACACTATTAATTTGTTTGAAAGTGGAATCTTTGCTGAATACTCTTCAAATTTATTGGTCAATAATAATACTCTCAAAGAAAATAATTACGGTATTAAATATGGTTATGGTGTTGCAAATACCGAGATTCTCTACAATGAAATCACCGATCAAATTGGATTGTATATTATGACAGTTCCTGAAGGTCCAAGCGGCTATGGAATATTTTTCAATAATTCTGCTGTAAATGTAACTGTTAGTCATAATCATATTTATTCAAATCATCTTGGCATTTCTCTTGATGCTAATCACACAACAGGTATTGTGATTACTCAAAACACCATAACTGACAATGTGTTAGAGGGCATTAGATTTAATGCAGGTTATGATTTAGCTCTAAATGCAGTTGAACCTCATGTAACTGATAATGCAATTTATAGAAATGCACGTGGTCCAAGCATGATGATTTTAGGTGAGTTAAGTGCAAATCCTGAAGGAATCTATGGAAATGGTTTATATAATGATGGGGATAAATTACAACTTGAAGCAAACTGGTATGGTACAAATAATTTGGTTACTTGGGATTATGATGCTGGCGTGATTGGTTATGGAACAATGTGTCCGAGAATCAATACTACAAACATCATTTTTAACATGACCCGTAACTCTCATGATAGTTACAGCATTGTCTTTTATAAAAATGGAGAATTGGCATCAAATCTTCCAGAGTTTGATATGTATGCAACATTAAATAAAGAAAATGAGAGTGCTGTTGAAGTTATTTTCAATGTAGTTAATGGAGTAGGCACATTTGCTTTAGACTCACAGAACTATATTGCTGGAAATAACACTATTGATATTTCCATTGGGTCTTTACTTTATTCTACATCAAGAGTATTTAAAGTAACCTATTCCTATGAATTCATAAATGATGGGTGAACATGTTTTTAACATATTTGCCCTTTTTGGATATAAAATATTTCTTAAAGCTATTTTTTAAAACAAGTATCATTTCATTGCCATTAACTATCATTAAATCAGTTGATATTAATCGAACTATTAAAATAATTAATCAGATATTCAATTTAATCAATCTCAAATCCGCACTCGGAACAGGTTTTATTTTGGAATTTCACAACTCATTCACACTTGGGACATAACCATTTTTCACGATCCTCATTCATCATACGGCCAATACCCATAGTTTTGATACGTTTGGCGGAGTTTAAAGTATCCAAATTTTGTCTTTTAATATATTTTTTAGAATGTTTTTTAATCTGAGGGCATGGAAACTCACTGCAACGCCCGCAATAGCTGAAATTCTTTTTATCAAAACAAGCCCTAATTTTGCATTTTAAACTAGCTTTGCTTTTACCATCATTATTTATCAAGCATCCTCCACAAGGGTTTTGGAATCTTTCACAACTAATGCAGTTAATTCCACATGGGGCTAGCAATTTTGAATCTAAAGTTTCAGGCATTTTCATAAAGAAAGTTATATATTTATTCAATAATAAATATTACCTCATGAAAATTTTGATTGTTCAAGAGTCTGATTGGTTAGAGAGAAATCCTCACCAGCAACATCATTTGATGGAGAGAATGGCAGAAAGAGGTCATCAAATAAAAGTCATTGACTATCCTATAGACTGGCCAAATGATGATGTGGGCGGTTTGATTTATCACAAGGAAGTCCATGAAAATGTTTCAAAAATTAAAGAAGATACAAATATTCAAGTTATAAGGCCGGGTTTTATTAAAATAAAAGGTTTAAACTACGCAACATTGTTTTTTACTCATAAAAAAGAAATTGAAAAACAAGTTGAAGAATTCAGACCAGATGTGATTTTAGCATTAGGAATCCTAAACTCCTATAACGCTTCAAGAATTGCTAAAAAACACAATATTCCATTTGTATATTACTTTATTGATGTTATTTATGCTTTAATTCCAGAAAAATCATTTCAAAAACTTGGACAACGGTTCACTGAAAAAACCATAAGAAATGCCGATTTGGTTATTACAATCAATAAAAAACTATCCGAATTTGCTTATTCGGTGGGTGCAAAACATGATTCTACAATATTGATTGATGCTGGAATTGATTTGAATAGTTATGATCCTAATTTAGATGATTCATCAATAAGAAATGAATATGGAATTGCTCAAGATGATATCGTATTGTTCTTTATGGGCTGGATTTATGAGTTTGCAGGTATGAAAGAGCTTGCAAGAGCATTAGGTGAAAATAAAGACAAATATCCAAATTATAAGATTTTAGTTGTTGGAGATGGAGATGCATTTGATGAACTGTTAGAAATCCGTGACGAATATGGACTTGGGGATCAACTTATTTTAACCGGAAAACAGGCTTTTGAAAAAATACCTGAATTTTTAGCTTCAGCAGACTTCTGTCTTTTGCCTGCACATATTGATGAGCCAATTATGCAAGATATCGTGCCGATTAAAATTTATGAGTATTTGGCCATGAAGAAAGTGGTTATAGCATCTGAATTGCCGGGGCTATCAAAAGAATTTGGCTATGGAAACGGCATTGAATACATTCAAGAAGCTTTTGAAGTTCTCCCAACGGTTGAAAAGATTTTAGATGAGGGGAGATATGGCGAAATTGCAGGTAATGCAAGAGAGTATGTAAAATCTAATGATTGGGAAGTCATCACTGACAAGTTTGAAGAAGCAATGAAAAAATTGCTGTAATCTATTTCATGATAATATTTTCTTTTTTTATTTGTCTAATCACCTAATATTGACTATTTTTAATAGGATATTGAGTTTTTAAGTTAATTTTGCTGATTAATATAATATTTTAGAAAAGTTATTAAATAACTTACTGAATATATATTCTTATCGAAAATTATATTTGGGGATTATAATAATGGAAAAGAAAATCAAAGTTATAATATTGCTACTTGCTGTTTTAGTTATAATGGGAGTAGCTACACACTTATTTTTAACACCTTCGACTGTGGAAACTGAAGGCTCTAAAAATGTTACCGATATGTTAGGAAGAAATATCGAAATATCTGATTCTGTAAGTAATGTGGTGGCAACCAGTCCTCCAATGACTACTGTGTTATATATGATTGCGCCGGATAAACTTAAAGCCGTAAACTTCCAATGGACAGAAGAGGAATTAAAATATGTTCCAAGCCAATATCAAAACTTCCCAGTTGTGGGGGGATGGTATGGTGCACAGGATGGAAATTATGAGGAGTTTATTGCATCAGAACCTGATATCATTATAGAGTCAATTGATGAAGGCGGCGATGGTGATGCATCAACTGTTGAAGAGCGTCAGGAAAAATTTGGAAAAATACCTGTTGTTGCAGTTAAAGACACTACGGATGTGGAAAAAATAGGAGAGTCCATTACATTTATGGGGGAAATTGTCGGGGCTGAAGATAAAGCCTCTCAGTTAAATGATTTCAACAATAAATATTTGGATTTGGTTCATGACCGGGCATCTAAATTATCTGAGGGTGATAAAAAAACTGTTTATTATGCTCAAAGTGATGATGGACTTCAAACAAACCCATCCGGATCTAGTCATGGTCAATTAATCGATTTGGTCGGTGGAGTCAATGTTGCCGATTCTTTAGGTCAAGGAAACACTACCTCTGGTGTTCAAGTATCGATAGAGCAAGTAATTAGTTGGAATCCGGATATAATCATTACAAATGACCCTGAGTTTTACGCAAGTGTTTATAATGATTCTAATTGGGGGAAACTTGATGCAGTTAAAAATCATGAAGTATACTTATCTCCACAATCTCCATTTAAATGGTTTGATAGGCCTGTTGGAGCAAATATGATTATTGGAGTTCCATGGGCTGCAAAAGTAATCTATCCTGATGATTATAAGGATATTGACATGGTTGATGCAACTAAAGAATTTTACTCCAACTTTTATCATATCGATTTAAGCGATGATAATGCAAAACAGATTCTTTTAGATTCAGGACTCAAGGAATCAAATTTACAGTGATTTATATGGATGGCGAATCAAAAGAGATTATGGGCATCATACTTTTAATCTTTTTTCCAATAATTTTATTTTTTGCTTCATTTTTAATTGGAAGATATCCGATTGGTCCATTCGATGTGATTAGTACATTATTGTCTACAATATTTCCATATCTAGAAGTATCTCCGACTATTACAACAATCGTATTTGAAATAAGGCTTCCAAGAATAATTGGAGCAATTGTAGTTGGAGCATGCCTTGCAATTTCAGGAGCAGCTTTCCAATCAATATTCAAAAACCCCCTTGTTTCATCTGATTTGCTTGGAGTATCAAATGGTGCAGGATTTGGAGCAGCTTTAGGAATTTTAATTAGTGGAGCTAATATAATCACTCAGATATTCGCATTTCTTTTTGGGTTAATTTCAGTGGCAACTACATATTTCATATCTAGAACATATAATGCGGGAGGAATACTTGTACTTGTACTGTCGGGGGTTGCAATTTCGGCATTTTTCAATTCATTGATTTCCGCGATTAAATTCATCGCTGATCCTGATGATAAGCTTCCGGAAATTGTTTATTGGCTAATGGGATCTATAGCTTCCATTAATGCTGATAAGCTATTCATGATTGCAATACCAGTTATCATTGGATTGGCAATACTGTTAATTTTAAGATGGCATATGAATTTACTTGCAATGGGTGATGAGGAAGCACAATCCCTAGGATTAAACCCTTCAAGAATTAGATTTTTAATAATCGCAGGATGTACTTTACTGACCTCGGCCGCAGTATCAATAAGTGGTATCGTTGGTTGGGTTGGTTTAATCATTCCTCATATGGCCCGTATGATTGTGGGGCCTGATAATAGAATATTGCTTCCAGCATCATTGAGTTTAGGTGCAAGTTTCCTATTGTTAATCGACAACATATCTCGCGCAGTCATTGCTATTGAAATTCCAATCGGAATCCTGACAGCCATCATAGGCGTTCCAATATTTTTATACTTACTTAAACAGGGGTATTCAGAATGGTCATAGACAATAAACTCTTTGAAGTTAAGAACATATCATTTTCATATGATGATGAGGAGATTTTTTCAAACATTAGTTTTTCAGTTGATAAAGGTGACGTATTATGTATTTTAGGGCCGAATGGCACTGGAAAAACCACATTAATCAAATGTCTCAATGCTTTGCATGATATTGACACGGGTGAAATCCTAATTAATGGCAAAAATATGAAAGAATTATCATTTAGAGAAATATCCAAACATATTGGTTATATTCCCCAATCTCATGTTCCTTCATTTCCATTTAAAGTGTTTGATGTTGTTTTGATGGGTAGGGCACCTTATCTTAATTTAACCGACTCTCCTAAGGAGGAAGATGTTGAAATCACTCTTGATGCTTTGAAAACTCTTGGAATTGAAGATTTGAAAAATAAAGAATACACTAACTTAAGTGGTGGAGAACGCCAATTAGTATTTCTTGCAAGAGTACTGTGTCAAAAACCAGACCTGTTGATATTGGACGAGCCAACTTCACACTTAGATTTTGGAAATCAGATTAGATTATTGGAAATAATTGATAATCTTGCAAAAAATGGATTGTCAATTATAATGTCTTCGCACTTCCCGGATCATGCATTTTTAAGCTCGACAAAAGTAGCTATTATGAAAAATAAGCAATTTATTGATTTTGGAAGTCCTGAAAGTGTTGTAACCGAAGAAAACTTAAAGAAGGCATATTCAATTGATGTTAAACTCATTGAATTGGATGACAGTCGAAAAGTCTGTGTACCAATGAAAACAGATTTAAAATTAAATTTATAAAGACGATATTATGAATGAAAAAGATTATGATGAACAATTAGAAAAAGCTGCGGAGTTTCACGGCCATATCTGCGGCGGAATAGCTATTGGAACAAAACTTGCAATGTATGGCCTGGAATTGCTTGGAATGGAATTAAACCAAAGGCATAAAAATTTAATAGTATTTTTAGAAATCGACAGATGCATGTCTGATGCTGTTCAATCAGTCACTGGATGTTCTATGGGTAAAAGAAGCCTAAAACAAATGTATTATGGTAAATTTGCAGCAACATTCTATAATCAGGATACTGGTGAAGCCTTAAGAATTACCGATGCTGATGCAAATAAAAAATTCAAAGATGAAGAAACTAAAGGGGAAATGATTGCCCGTTTTAGAAGAACACCTCCTGAAGAGTTATTCAAAGTGGATAAAGTTAAAATTGAGCTATCCAAAGGGGATATGCCAGGTAAGCCTTATACCACAACATTTTGCTGCCAGTGTGGTGAGAAGGTTTCTGATGGAAGGCACGTTATTAAAGGAGGTAAACCTTATTGTATTTCCTGTGCTGAAGGTTCCTACTACGAACTAATTGAAGAATAGATATTCATGTTGTAATTTATTTATTCTTTAATATTATTTTTTTCATCATATTTATTAAAATTTTTACTTTATTTTGTTTTTTCTTCGTTTTTAATAGTTTTTTAGTTAATTTAGTTAATTTAAAGATATTGATTTATATTTTAATTATTTCTTACGATATGTTTATATATTCAACTGGATAATATTTAATTAGATAAATTAATATAGGTTTGAAAAGAATGGATTTGATTGGGGGATATTTATTAATTCTTTTAGTGTTATTCACAGCAAACATTGCTTTGATACTCGGAAACTATGAATTTAATAGTTCTAAGTCAATATTGATGTCATTAATATTTTCGGTTATTACTTTTGCCTTAATGTATCTTTCAAATTATTTAAATGCTGGCTTGTCATTCATATTGGATTATTTAGGATTAATATTCCTGATAATTGCAATAGTGATATCTGCTTCAATGATACATTATTCTAAAACAGATGATTTTAAACCCGCTTTATATTCGATAGCTACAATATTTTTGATATCTGCTGTTTTATTTGCATCTCAAACAAATTTGGACTTTTTAAACACAGCGTTATATTCTATATTCAGTTTTATAATCATTTTTATTGTTTATCAACTCACTAAATTACTGCATCATGCTAAACGACAGTATCCAGTAATAATTGGAGAATATATGTCATTGTTCGCTGTTTTGATGTTTATTTTCGCATTGACCTATAATTCAACAAGAAATTTAGATTACACAATGTTCAGGTCATTTTTAATACTGACTCCAACATATCAGTTAATCTATGTTATTATAGGAATAGTTGTTGTTTTAGTCATTGGTGTTTTAATAAATGATACTAAAGGGGGAAATTCATGATAATTCAGGGAACTGAAACTTTAACATCATTAATTCACATAATCTCTGAAAGTTTACTAACGCCGGTGGTGATATTGCTTATAATTTCAATAATCATTGTAATCTTAGCATTCGGAGGACTAATTAATGAATTTATTTCAAGAAAAGCAATTAAATCAGGTGATTTGGAAGATTTAATCCGAAGAATTTCATTTTCAACTAATGTTGATGAAATGAAAAATGAAATAAATAATAGTGACTTATTCGATTATCAAAAAGAAATATTGACTAGAATAGCTAATAATTATGATATTGGGCCTGATGCAAGAAAGGCATTGGCGGGAGAGTTAATATCTGCTCAAGAGACAAAATTAATTAAAAAAACTAATAAAACAGATATTTTAGTTCGTGTAGGTCCTATTTTAGGTTTATTAGGTACTTTAATACCTTTAGGTCCTGGTCTTGCAGCACTTGGAACCGGAAATATTGCAACTCTTGCCCAATCTTTAATAATTGCATTTGATACGACTGTCACCGGATTATCTGTCGGCGCTGTTGCTTTTTTAATTTCTAAATATAAAAAACAATGGTACGAATCTGAATTGATAGATGTTGAAACTGTTTGCGAAACAGCTCTTGAAGCTATTAATAAATGGTGATGATATGCTTAGAAAAAAAAGAAGAATTTCAGAATCTGCGGATGATGATCCGATGGGAGGATTAAGTAATCTTTCAGATGCAATGCTTGTTCTTGCTTTAGGGTTTTTAATTTTTGCAATACTGTCATTGTCCGCTAATCCGGATATGATTACCCAATCTCAAGCAACCCAGGATGTTTCAACAGCTGATAATTTCACTCAAAATTACTCTGATGCTGGTGGAGGTCTTGAAAATAGTGGCTACAGTGAAGTTGGAAAGGTATATGAGGATCCAACTACAGGCAAGCTTGTAATGGTATCGGGTTAAATTAATTTTTTATTTTTTAATTTTTTCTTATTTTTCACCAATTTTACGATATATTTATAAATACATAAAACAAATATTTGATTACTGTTATTTTAATGACAGTTTCAAAATACTTTTTTTGGGATAAGTTCCCATAGGATGTGGCCTTCATGGCTGAACAAAAGGTGTTATTATGTACAAATATATAAGAGATGCATGGAAAAACCCAGATGAGTCTTACGTACGTGAACTCATGTGGCAGAGAGCTCCTAAATGGAGAAGAGAAAAAGCAGTTCAAAGAATTGAAAGACCTACTAGACTCGATAGAGCTAGAAGTTTAGGTTACAGAGCTAAAAAAGGATTTGTTTTAGTTAGAACTAGAGTAAGACGTGGTGGAAGAAGAAAAACTCGTCGTTTCAATGGTCGTAAACCTAAAAGAATGGGTGTAAACAAAATTACTCAAGCAAAATCTATTCAAAGAATTGCTGAAGAACGTGTAGCTAAAAAATACCCTAATTTAGAAGTATTGAACTCCTACTGGGTATGGGCTGACGGAAAATATAAATATTTTGAAGTAATTTTAGTAGATCCGCAAAGTCCTTCTATCGTCAACGATAAAAAAATCAATTGGATTTGTTCCAAAAAGCATACTAACAGAGCTCTTAGAGGATTGACTAGTGCTGGTAACAAAGGACGTGGAATCAAATCTAAAGGAAAAGGCTCTGAACAAGCTAGAAGAAGAAAATTATAATTTTCTTCATTCCTTTTTTGATTAAAATGATTCATAATATTAAATTTAGAGTTTTCGTATATGAAAATGAAAGCATTGATGATATTAATCAAGCTATTTTAAACTTACTTCCTGAAGCTGAAATTGAAGTGGAAGAAGCTGAAGGATTACTTGAAGATAAAATATTAATTTTATCTGGCGAAGTATCTAAAAAAAGATACACAAGAACTTTTTTTAACACACTTATTGAAAGTGTTGATTTGGATAAATTAAATGAGGATTTAGAGCGTAAAATGGATGAAAAAGGAAACTGGTTTTTAAGATTTGATAAATCCGACGCTCTGGATGAAAAATTAACTGTCCTGGATAAAGGTGATGCAATACATCTTAAAATTAAGATTGCTGCTTATCCTGCAAAAAAACAAATTGCAGTTGATAAAGTTCGTAATGCTTTTTTAGGTGATGGTTAAATGGAAAAGAAGAGTTATTATTTATTGATTCTATTAGTTGCACTTGTAATCAGCATTGGCGTATTCTGGTTCCAATTTAATAATGATGTGGCAACTCTCATAATAATTAATGAAACTGAAGTTGTGGAAAACGAATCTTTTTCTGGAATGTTAATGGATGCATATGGTTATGGCGTTCCAAATCAAACAATATCTTTTCACAAACCCAGTTATGAGATAGGAACATTAGTTGTAGCTCAAACAGATGAAAATGGTGAGTTTACAATAGAACATGCTGATTATTTGCCGGATAGGCAAAGTGAAAATTATTATGGCAACTTTACATTTGCAGGTAATGGAAAATATCAGGGATGCAAATATGAAGGAACCGTTGCTGTTGGGGCTAAATAGTTATTTATAATTCTAAAACAAAACTATTATTATATTTGGAGGTATATTATGAAAGGCGAAATATATTATGGAAAAGGTATTAATCAGTTAAAAGACAATAATCCTGATTTATATGAGCTTGTAAACGCTTTAAATGAAACTTTATGGAATGGTAAAACTTTAGATTATAAAACTCAAAAATTAATAGCTATCGGCATTACCGCTTCTCGTTCAGATGCAAAAGCCACTAAAAATCAAATACAAAGTGCTATTCAAGAGTTGGACATTACCAAAGAAGAAATAGTGGATGTTTTAAGAATTGTACTATTGACTTCTGGCATGCCCGCTTTTTCTAATTCTTTACAAATATTGAATAGTGTTGTTGAAACAATAGATAAATAAGTTATCTATTGTAATTTCTATTTTTTTAGCTTAATGCCTGTGCAGTTATTTGCAATATAAAATATCCAACAAATAAAATCATCCCATAATTTAAAAACATTGTTTTAAATGGGTATTTCAGTGGAATTTGAGTTTTGATGCCATTAAACCTTGCTCGCTTAAAGTCTTTAAGTCCGTAAATTCCTATGATGAAAAATATTAATACAAATAGGGTATATCCGATTACAATTATCAAATCAACTGTACTGTAACTATTTTGAATATTCATCAGGGAGCTTGAAAAGATTAAACTGACTACTGATCCCATTATATTAACAATAGTATGTAATATTATGGTATATGTAACTTTTCCGGTTTTAATATATACATATGCGAAAAATCCGCCAAGTAGCAATGTATAAAAGAATTGATTTAAATTACCATGTATAAGTGCAAATAGTACTGCAGATAATATTATCGACACTTTAGCACCATATTTAAGTGTTCTATCAATTAATAATTTTCTAAAAATTAATTCTTCAAAAATGGGAGCCATAATTCCCAGCAATATTAAGTTCAACCATATGTTTGTATTATTAACTAGGTTGTGAACTGGATTTGCAATGTCATTTTGTATTGCACCGCCCAATAGTGCGGTTATGCCTAATCCAATTTGATTTCCAATCATCATCAATACACATGTGATTCCGATATATATGATAAATTTTTTAGCATCAACACTTCTTTTTTCGATTTCCACATGCTCTAGTTTATTCATTAGCCAATAAATTATTGGAAATGGAAGTATATAACAAGCTATTGATGATAATATAGTTTGCATATTAATGTCATTTAAATATTCAGGTTGTATTAGAGATATGATATTCACCAGAATTATTTGAAAAATCAAGGTTAATATAACATATATTAAATAATTAGCGCCTATTTTTGAGAAAAACTTTTTGTTGATATTCAATTTTTCACCTATATCATTTTTTGAATTTTGCATTATATATGTTATTCGTTTAATATAAGTTTAGGCATTCCAAAATATTTATATACTATGGAAAATAAAATTAGGTATACCTAAATATTATGGGAGGGGTGTAATTTGAGAGGTAGATACGGTGCTGGTAATTCAATATCTGCATTAGAGATTGGAATGCATATATTTTCCGAATTTTTAAAATCATCACATAAGTCAAGATGGCGTATTGGAAATGAAATTCAAAGATGTTCCTTATGCGGTAGATGTCAAGCAGTTTGTCCAGTTAATGCCATTACCGTAAGTGTACATAATAAAACTTGGACTTTAAATAATAGGAGATGTACTCAATGCCTTAATTGTGCTGTTAAGTGTCCGACTCATTGTTTAACACAAGTCCGTTTATAAAATTTTTAGGCATATAAAAATTTTATTTCTTTTTTTACTTATTTTTATCACTCTGTTATATAAAAAACTCCATATTATCCGTTTAATTTATATATAATGATTTTTTAACATATTATATGTAGTTAACTTGGTGTGTAACTTAAAATTTCGGAGGGTTGTTATATGGGTCACAGACATAGACGCGGTAGATCCCCTAGTTTATTTCACTTACGTCCACGTTCTACTCTTGGATTGGTTCGTGATGTTGCATTAGGCGCATTTATTGTTCGTGAAATAATTAAAAAATAATTTAATTATTTTTTTCGAGTATTTGCCAGAATACATTTATTATTCTTTTAAGGTTAAAATATGATTAATTTTGGCCAATGCTCGTTTTGGATTTCTTTGATATGTTAAGTATTTCACATGATTGTCATATATTTTTTTTGAAATTCATCTTATTTTTATTCATAATTTTCCATGTTTTTTTGGGTATAACTAAAAATCTGTCATGTTTTTTTAGGTATAATTAAAAATTAAACCGTTTAATTTAAATATGAAGAGGAAGTTATTTATTAATAGTATAACCAGAAGTTATACATTTAAGGCATTTTAAATTTAAATTAGCTACTTCATGTTTTTACATGATTTTACCTCAAGTACACACCTTTGCTTTTTTAAATTCCATGCCTTTTATTGTTCTTCCTGTTTTTAAGCATTTTTTTAAGTTTAAGATTAATAAATCAATTATTTTTTATGTAACATTTTTTGGCATTGCTAAAAATTATTTTGATTCACGTAAATTATTTTTTTGTATAACTAAATAAAAATCCTTTGTTTGACCTATAAGGGTCTTAAAAATCGATTACTTTATATAATATGACTAATTAATATTGTATTGTCAGATAACTCATGTAAACTCAGTATAGTTTTTAGGTTTACATAAGTTTTGAGATCAGGTTCAAAAAACTTTCTTGCTGAGTTGGAAGTATTTTGTTTCCAGTTATAAAAAATGAATATTTTAGGAGTCCTAAAATATTAAATATGTTTAAAAACAAACTATATTTAATTGAAGTATTCAAAACTTCAGTTAATATAAAAATTTAAAGGATGGTATAAAAATGAG
The DNA here is from genome assembly GCF_963082475.1 of Methanobrevibacter sp. V14. Classification (NCBI taxonomy): domain Archaea; kingdom Methanobacteriati; phylum Methanobacteriota; class Methanobacteria; order Methanobacteriales; family Methanobacteriaceae; genus Methanobrevibacter; species Methanobrevibacter sp. V14. The sequence goes on along the minus strand of NZ_CAUJAM010000001.1, from coordinate 42,231 downwards.
ACGTGAAGATATTATTAAAGCAACTGTAGAACATAAACATGCATTAATTTTTGCAGCAGGAATTGCAACAGCTATTGTAGGTAAAAAAATAATCGAATCTAAAACTGTTAAGGATGCTGCAACTAAAGGAATGGCAACTGTAATGTCTGCTAAAAAAGATGCTGAAGAATGTTTCCAAAATATGAAAGAAAATGCTGAGGACATTGTTGTAGATGAAAATGCTGATGTCAAAAAAGAAGTTTATGTTGAATCAAAAAAATAGATGATTAATTTTTTTTAAGTGATAAATATGAAATATCAAGTAATGCATGATAGTGGACCTCGTTTAAGAGTCCGTGCTGGTCAATGGGCTTTCACTAAAGAAGAGGGCTATGGTCTCGCTTCATTACTTTTAGATCAAGATTTTATTCATGATGTTTTCACTTCTTACAGAAATGGTAGTATTTTAATTTATTATGATGGGGAAGTTGAAAACAAACAAAGGATATTCGATATTTTAGACGGAATCACAATCGATGATTTATTTGAAGCCGAACCAACTCAAACTCAAGTTTCAAAAGAAATTACTGATGATTTCTATTGGAACATAAGTGGAATGATTGGACGTAGGTTACTTGGAAAATGGTTCTTGCCTATGCCAATTAGAAATGCAATAACTTTATATAGGGCTATAAAATATATTTGGAACGGTTTGGATAGTTTGACCAGTTTCCGTGTCGATGTTGCTTTACTTGATGGTGCTGCAGTAACTGGTGCTTTATTACAAGGACAATATGACCCTGCAAGTTCCATGATGTTCTTATTATCCATCTCCGATGAACTAGAACATTATACTGTACAAAAAGCTAAAAGTACATTAAAAGATAGTTTGGCTTTAAATATTGATACAGTCTGGCTAGTTGACGATGATGGTGAAGAGAAACAAGTTCCAGCAATGGACATTGATAAGGGGGATAGAATTAAAGTTCGCATGGGCGATGTAGTTCCTGTGGATGGAAAAGTAGTTGATGGCGAAGGTATGGTTAATGAAGCTTCAATGACTGGAGAACCATTGGCTGTTCATAAAACAAATGGAAAAACAGTTCATGCGGGAACTGTTATGGAAGAAGGAAACATTGTTGTTGAAGTTTACTCAATGAATAAAGAGACTAGATTAAACAAAATCATTGATTTAATCGAAAACTCAGAAGATCTAAAAGCTGAAACACAAGGCAAAGCTGAAAGATTAGCTGATTCAATTGTTCCATATAGTTTCCTTGCCACTGCTTTAACATATTTAATTACAAGAAATGCATCCAAGGCACTATCAGTACTTATGGTCGATTTCTCATGTGCAATTAAATTAACTACTCCATTATCCGTAATTTCTGCAATGCGTGAAGCATCTGATAATAGAATGATGGTTAAAGGCGGTAAATTCCTTGAACACTATGCAAATGCTGACACAATTGTATTTGATAAAACCGGAACTTTAACTAATGCAACTCCAAAAGTTGTTGATGTAATTCCAATGTCTAGAAGATATAAGCGTGATGAAATCTTAAGAATGGCGGCATGTATTGAGGAACACTTCGCACACAGTATCGCTACATCTATTGTAAATCAAGCTGCAGAGGAAGGTCTTAAACATGATGAAGACCACAGTGAAGTTGAATATATTGTAGCTCATGGTATTGTAACCGAATATGATGGTAAACGTGCAGTAATAGGATCCAGACACTTCTTATTTGATGATGAGAAAATTAAATTAACTAAAACTCAAGAGAAAAAAATCGAAAAAGAAGCCACAGAACACTCTGTAGTTTATTTAGCTATTGATGGTAAACTTGAAGGATTGATCTGCATTGATGACCCTGTGAGGGAGGAAGCAAAATATGTCATTGAAGAGCTTAAAAGCTTAGGTATTGAAAATGTCATAATGCTTACAGGAGACGGTGAAAGCGGTGCTAAGGCAGGAGCTAAATCATTAGGTATTACCCAATACAGATCTCAAGTACTTCCAGAAGACAAATCCAGAATTGTTGAAGAACTTAAAGCTGAAGGTAAAACCGTTATCATGGTTGGTGACGGTATTAACGATTCACCAGCATTGGCAGCCGCTGATGTATCAGTTTCAATGAAGCACTCTTCTGATATTGCCCGTGAAGTAGCTGATATTTCATTATTGTCCGATGATTTATATGATCTTGTCACTTTAAGAAAGTTAAGTGTTGGAATGTTGGATAAAATTAATACTAACTACCGCAATATTCTTGTATTCAATGGTTCCCTTTTAGTTTTAGGGGTTATGGGTTTAATTCAACCTGCAACATCTTCCATGTTGCATAACTTATCTACAATGATATTCGGTGCAATGAGTACTAAATCTGTATTATCCGACAGAGATATTTCAAATGATATTGAAGTAGAAGCTATTCAGGTAGCTGATGCTTCATAATTTTTTTTTTAAAGTTTTTATATTATTAAATTAATAACTATTAGTGTGTAAAAATGTTAATTAAGTGATGTAATGTTTGAAAATTATAAAAATAAATTCATTCCATTAATTTTACCAATCTGCATTATAATCTTCTGGTATTTAATTACTGAAGGATTAAGTATGGTTAGTCCATATATATTGCCCGGTCCGATTACAGTTTGCGAATCTGCCTGGAAATTAATATTAAATGGCAAACTTCTTGCAAATACATTAGATACTTTATATAAAGTGTTCGGAGGTCTAATTTTAGCATCTATTATTGCAATTCCTTTAGGAATTTTACTTGGATGGTATAAAACCTTGGAGGACATTGCAACTTTGATAATCAGTGTTTTAAGGCCAATTCCTCCGGTAGCATGGATTCCATTTTCTATTTTATGGTTTGGTATAGGTATGTTTCCTGCAGTATTCATTATATTCATGGGATGTGTCTTTCCGATATTGGTTTATACAATTGATGGAGTTAAAAGAACTGACAAAGTTTTAATTGAATCAGCTCAAACTTTAGGAGCTAATGATTTGAATGTATTAAAAAGAGTAATATTGCCATCAGTTGTCCCTTATGTTATTTCAGGACTTAAAGTTGGAATTGGTATTGCTTTAATGTGTACTATTTCTGCTGAAATGGTTGGTTCAAGTAGTGGTTTAGGTTATATGATTCTTACAGCAACAAGTTTATTCGATCCAGGTACAACAGTTGTTGGTATGTTAGATATTGGGTTAATTGGTATCATATTTGATTATGTATTCACCAAAGCTCAAGAGAAGATATTCTGGTAGGTGTTAAGTATTCCAATTGAAATTAAAAATATTAATAAATCTTTTAATAGTAAAAAAACTAATAAGTTATCTGTTTTAGAAGATATTAATTTAAATATTGATGATGGGGAGTTAATTTGTCTTTTAGGCCCATCTGGTTGTGGCAAAACAACTCTTTTAAGATTGATTGCAGGTCTTGAACAACCTACCTCTGGGGAAATAATTGCTAATGGAGAAAAAGTTACAAAACCTTCAGGGGATAGAGCGGTAATTTTCCAGCAATACTCCCTATTTCCATGGTTAACAGTATTGCAGAATGTTACTTTTGGTTTGGAAATGACTAAAAAAGATTCTAAAGAGGAAAATATTGCTGCCGCTAAAAGATACTTAACAAGTGTTGGCTTAATAGACTTTAAAGATAGTTATCCTCATGAACTTTCAGGGGGCATGAAACAAAGGGTTGCAATTATTCGTTCTCTGCTTAACCATTCTCCAATCTTACTTATGGATGAACCATTTTCTGCATTGGATATGCAAAATAGACATAAGCTTCAAGAACAACTTATTGGGGTTTGGAAAAGATTCAAAAACACAATAGTTTTTGTAACTCATGATGTTGATGAGGCGGTTTATCTTGCAGATAAAATCGTTATTCTCGATAAAAATCCAGGCAGAATCTCAAAAATAATTGAAGTTAACATTGAAAGACCAAGAAAACGTGAGTCCCAAGAATTCATTGACCTTCAGGAAGGTATTGTAGAAAAATTGGACATGGGAGATTAGTTAACTATTAACTAATTTTCAAACTTCTTTTTTTAATTATGCATGTGACTATTCTTTTACGTTTTGCTGTATTAATGTTCCGTAATTTCCGTTTTTTATACTTTCATATATATAATCTAGAGATTTCGAAATAGCTGTGTGCAAATCATTATTCTTTGCTAGGTATGCGGTTATTGCAGCGGATAAATTACAACCAGTTCCATGAAGATTATCAGTCTCAATTAATTCTTGTTTTATGGTTGAAATTTCACCATTGATGTAAATAGTGTTTATTCCATCTAAATGGCCTCCAGTAATAATGTTATTGCAAACAATTTTTTCTGATGCTTTAATGGCGTCTTCTTTTGTGTTAATGGGCATGTTTGCTAATTTTTCAGCTTCAGAAATATTTGGTGTGGTTAAAATTGATTTTGGAAGTAGATATTTATTTAAGACTCGTGCAATGTCTTTTTTAGTTAAATCTCCACCTGAAGTTGCCACCATAACAGGGTCAACTACTGCCTTCAGATTATATTCATCGATTTTTTTAGCTACTAATTTAATAATTTCAGGGGAATAAAGCATACCTGTTTTTATAAACTCAATCTCATAAGAATCAAAAACGCTGTCAATTTGTTCGCAGATATAATTTTCATCAATTGGCAATGTGGAAAAGAATTTATAAGGATTTTGAGCAGTTAAGGCTGTTACCACTCCGGTTCCATAAACACCAATAGCTTGAAACGTTTTAATATCGGTTAAAACACCTGCTCCTCCTGACGGATCAACACCTGCAATGCTCATTACAATCATTTAATCATCTCTTGTTACTTTTATTCGCTCACTGCCTCTATATGGTTCAAATTTGACCTTTAACTCTTTTAAGTATTGTCTTGTGTGGGTTTTTTCACCATGAATCATGATTTCGCCTAAATCTTCAGCAGTATTGACGTCCAATGCCATGAAAAAGGAATCATGGACTTGCGGATTTAATTTTTTATTCTCAGCAGCATTTACATGTTCTGTATAGCTAAAACCTTCGAATTTGGTACGTATTGCCATAGGCTTCATAATTATCATATTTGTTCCGCCACCTTTAGATGGAACAATGATGAATTCTAGGTTTTTAGATGCATCAATTAACATTTGCACATTAGTTTTTCCAATTAAAGGAACATCGCTAGGGGCAATAAGGACTTTTCTAGTTTTTCCTTTGCAGTATTTCATTGCTTGAGTTAATGCTTTATTTAAGTTTGATTTTTCATTTTCAAGAATGATATTCAAGTTTAAGCTTTTAGCATAACTTAAAACATCATCATCGTTGCTTATGATGAATATTTTATCAACATATTTTTTTAACGAGTCGGTTACATCTTTAAGCATCACTTTCAATAGTTTTTCCCTTTCCTCCTCTGATAAAAAAGGGGATAATCGGGTTTTTGCATTTTTGAATTTAGAAACTGGAATTATTGCATAAATGTTGTCCATATTATCACTAATAAGTTTTAGCAATTAAAGCCATGAATTTAGCATCATTATCACTGGCTATACATTTGCCTTCTGAGATTTCCTCTTGAATGCCTAAAAGGTCATAGCCAGTTCTTTCTTCAATTTCTTTACCTGTCTCTTCGTCTCCACACCATCTGAACTTGACAACATTGCCCGCTTCAACAAGTTCCGGGATTTCGGCAATGTTTTCTGTGAATTTGACATGTTCTTTTTGGAAGTTCCATGCAGTATCAGATAATTTTTCAGTTGTTTTATCTAATAACTCCACAACTGCATCTGCTAGGCTGTCGTCAAGAGGAAGTTCTATTTTTTCTTCTTCATCTCTCCTCATGGCTATTGCAATATTGTTTTCCAAATCACGCGGTCCGATTTCAAGTTTAACAGGGGTTCCTTTAACTTCCCAATCGAAGAATTTTTTACCGGGCCTAATGTCTCTGTCATCCATATTGACTCTTAGACCTTTAGCTTCTAATTGTTCTTTAATTTCCATACACTTAGTTAAAACTTCTTCTTTTCCTTTTTTAAATATTATTGGAATGATGGTTACTTGATTTGGTGATACTTTAGGTGGTAAACGTAATCCTTTTTCTTCACCATGAACTCCAATAATGGATGCAATAACTCTGTCTGAAAGTCCAGCACATGTTTGGTAAACTAATTTGTGCTCTCCATCTTTGTCTTCAAAGGTAATGTCAAATGTTTTTGCAAATGTCTGGCCTAAATTATGGATTGTTCCTATCTGTAAGGTTTTACCATTTGGCATAATGATGTCAAATGCCATAGTGTAATCTGCACCTGGGAATTTGTCCCATTCTGGTCTTTTTGAAATTAGATATGGCAATCCTAAATCATCAAAGAATTCTTTATATATTTCAATGAAGTCTTGAATTTGCTCGTCTGACTCTTCTTTAGTTGCATGAGCAGTATGAGCTTCTTTGAAAGTAGTGATTTCACGAACTCTTATCAAAGGTCTTGTGTGTTTTGTTTCATATCTAAAGGTATTTACAATTTGGTAGTATTTAATTGGAAGGTCAATATGTGATCTAATCCATAAAGCATACATTGGATAAATTGCAGTTTCACTGGTCGGTCTCAAAGCTAGCTGTTCGTTTAATTCACTTTGCCCACCTTTGGTAACCCAGTATACTTCCTCTTCAAATCCTTTTACATGTATCCCTTCTTTTGCAAGTTCAGTTTCAGGAATAAGCATTGGAAACAATACTTCTTCGTGATCTTTATCCAGTAATTTTTTAATTATTTCCATTGTGTGTTTTCTTATTTGAAAACCGTATGGCATCCAAATTGCCATTCCTTTAATAGGATATCTTGAATCTGTAATATTCGCTTTTTCTAATATGTCATGAAACCATTCATCAAAATTTTCCACCATATCACCTAAATAACATTTTATAATATAAATTATTCTGTTTTTAATAAGTATTAAAGTTATTTATTTGCTATTTAAAATGGTAATGGGGATTTATTTTATTTAAATTTTTAATTATGTAACAATTAATTTTCATTTCCAATTGCCTTATCAATTCTCTCAAGACAATGTAATTTTTAGAAGTATATTACAATTTTTTTAGAAGTAAAAGTAAAAATATTTATATCATTGTTGTGAAATTATAATATATAGTTTAGTTTAGGATATGAGATGATTTAATGTTATTAAATGAATTGTTTGGTGAAAATGCGAGGATAAAAATATTGGAGGAATTATTAACATATGTTGATTCATTTTTGACTGCAGATGAGATATCTAGGATGTCAGATGTTTCTATAAAAACAGTTTATATTCATATGAATCAATTAGAAGAAATTGGAATATTGGATGTTGAAAAGAAAGGAGCTAAAAAATTCAAACTAGATGCTAATGATGAAAGGGTATTGGCATTAGGATTGATTGAAGCTAATGAATTTTTAAGAAGATCTGAGAGATTAGAGTTATCATTTGAAATCAGCGAAATCAGCTCTTCTGAAAATATTAAAACATATTCAGATTTCAATCAAGTGGAATTGTTATTTGACGAAGCACCTATTTTAGAGTTTTCAACAACATTATAATCGGGTTGATAATTATGAATAATGAAAAACAAGAATTGAATATGTTAATCCCAGAAGAGTTAACCGAATATTATATTACAGGTGGGGCAATAGCCTCTTCTCCTGTTGACCTGAGATTAATTTTATTTACAGATGAACTTGAAAGAAACAATAATATATTAGATGGTTCAAAAGTGGGAATGGTTCGCACAGCTAAAACTGAAATTATCATGTCTCCTATAGTTGCAAAGCAGTTAAGAGATTTATTAGATAAAGAATTAAAAAATATGGTGATGGCTAATTTTTTGATTTTTTTGGAGGCAATATGATAAATATTGATAAGGATCCAAAAGAGATAATCAAAGAATTATCGGCATCCGAAAAAAATATTTTGTATATTTTGGGAAAAATGCGAATTTCCGTTAAAAAGAATTTTAATGAGAAAACATTGAAAAAGAAGTTAAGCAATGAGGATTTAAAAAATTATAATCATGCATTTTCTAATTTATGTACAAGTGGGATAATTGTAATGTATAGGCCTGAAAACTATGGAGTTTCAAAGATAGGTCGAAAAATTACTGATGAAATTGTTGAACAAAAAAGAAGAAAAAGATATTCTATTTTAAGGATTTTAATGCTTCAAGTTTGATTATTTTTTAAGTTAGCATAATTTCTTGAGTTAATTTTTATTTAAGTAGGTTAATTTAAGTCAGAATTATCACATTATAAAAATCTATTTATAATTACTATTTATAAATATAATGATGTATAATTATTTTTAGGAGATATTATGAGTAACAGGAAAATACAAATGCCTCGTGAAGTTTACATTGATCCCGGCATTATCAAAGACACTGGGGATATTTGCAAGTCTTTGCATTTGGATAAAAAGATTTTAATTGTTACTGGTTTTCATACATACGATATCGGTGCAAAACCAGTAATTGAAAGCCTTGAAAAAGCAGATATTGCATGTGACGTTGTTAAAGTGGACAATGCATCTTACGACTCAATATCCGAAGTTGAAGAATTCATTACACCTGACACTACCGTTTTAGGTGTAGGTGGAGGAAAAGTTATTGATGTGGCTAAAATATCTTCATATAATCAGGATGTATATTTTGTATCTATGCCAACAACAGCTTCTCATGACGGCATCGTATCTCCTTTGGCATCAATAAAAAATCCAAAAACCTCAATATCCGCTAGTGCACACTCGCCAATAGCGGTCATTGCTGATTCAGAAGTTATTGCACAGTCTCCATTCAGATTACTTTCTGCAGGTTGTGCAGATTTAATTTCGAACTTTACAGCTATTAAGGATTGGGAACTGGCCCATAGACTTAAACATGAGTCGTTTAGTGAATCTGCAGCAGCATTATCAATAATGTCTGCTCATTTAATCACTGACAATATAGCTAATATTAAACCCAATCTCGAACCTAGTGCAAGAATTGTGATGAAGTCATTATTCAGTGGCGGAATGGCAATCAGCATTGCTGGCTCATCAAGACCTGCAAGCGGATCCGAGCATTTATTCTCCCATGCTCTAGATAAGATTTTAGATAAACCTGCATTGCACGGGGAGCAATGTGGTATCGGCACAATAATGATGATGTATCTTCATAGTGGGGATTGGAGAGCGATAAAAAAAGCACTTGAGGGTGTAAAAGCTCCAACTACTGCCCGTGAAGTGGGCATTGCTGATGAGGACATTATTGAAGCATTAATGATGGCTCATAAAATCAGGCCTGCCAGATACACAATACTTGGAGATAACGGAATCTCTGAAGAGGCGGCTTATGATTTAGCTCAAAAAACTGGAGTGATTGAATGATTACATTAATTGGTATAGAAATTGCAAAAGAAGGCCAAGAATTTCTATTTTTAGGTCCAGCACCCGAATGTGAAGAATGTAGATTTAAATCATCTTGTGTAAGCAAATTGGAGTTAAATCGAAAATATGTGGTCACTGATGTTCGTGATAACGAACAAAAATGTCTTATACATGGTGAAGGTAAGGTAGTGCCTGTAGAAGTGGAAAAAGCATCAATTGGTTTACTTACCAATTCAAAAAATATATTTGAAGGTTCAACGTTCACATATAATTCTCCAAATTGTGAAGAGATTTGCGAATTTCATGATTTATGTTTCCCTGATGGTTTGGTGGAAAATGATAAATGCCTTGTTTTAAAAAATGATGGCAAACATGAAGGAAAATGTAAAAAAGGTTATAAACTTAATAAGTTAACTTTAGGATTTGTGGTATAAATGAAAAATGCTGGTAGTAATAATTCTAGTAAGAAAAATGCAGGTTATAAGGCTGCTGAATATGTTTGTGATGGAATGGTTTTAGGACTTGGTACAGGTTCTACAACTCATTACTTTATTGAAAAAGTAGGCATGAGAATCAAAGAAGAAGGAATTAATGTAATGGGAATTCCAACATCATTTCAATCATTATTAATTGCTAAACAGTGGAATATTCCAGTAACCACTTTGGAAGAATATGATATTGATTTATCAGTAGATGGTGCTGATGAAGTAGATCCTGAGTTTAATTTAATTAAAGGTGGAGGCGCGGCTCACACAAAAGAAAAGATAGTGGATTATGCTGCAGAGGAATTCATAGTAATTGTTGATGAATCAAAATGTGTGGAAGAGCTTGGAACATTTCCAGTACCTGTGGAAGTCCTGCCTGATGCATCTCGTATGGTAATTCAAACCTTAGAGGATATGGGTGCAAATTGTGAGATAAGAATGGCGCAAAGAAAAGACGGGCCTGTAATAACTGATAATGGTAATTTTGTAATAGATGCTAAATTTGATAAAATAGAATCTCCGGATTGCTTAGAGATTGATTTGAACTCAATTCCTGGAGTAGTTGAAAATGGAATCTTCTCACAAATGGTTGATAAAGTAATTGTTGGAACCAAAGAGGGTACAAAAGAATTATAGGTGATAACATGTCTATGTTTGATATTCCAGACATAATAGATTTAACCTATAAACTGGCGATCGTTTTCGGTGCTTTAGTAGTCCTTTATGGTATTTTATGGTTGCTTGTAACATTGGGGGTAATCCCGGCGATTGTTGCAGCTATATTTCCACAGGTAGTATTGATAATCATTGGATTGTTTATTATTTATGCTGCAGTTGACCGCAGAAAAAAATATTATTAATTTTTTAAAAAAGAAAAAAGAGATTATTTAAATCTCTTCTTATTTTGTTTTAATCTTAACCTGTTTGGTTACTTTGCTATAGTATTTATTGCCTTTAAAAGTAATTTTAGCTTCAAATTTACCTTTTTTAGTTAATTTGTTAATTTTAAAGGTAGCTTTACCTTTAGAATTGGTTTTAGCATAGTAAATTTTACCTTTAACTTTGATGGCAACTTTTGCTTTAGCAATTTTCGCACCGGTTTTTGATTTCAGAACAATTGTATATTTTTTATTTTTAGTTTTTACTTTGAATGTTTTCTTTTTGGCAGTTATTTTACTTGCTTCTTTGGTGATTTTAATAGTTGTTGTTTTACTTACAGCTTTATTGGCATTGTCTCCAGAGAAAGTAACAAATGCTTTTTTAAATCCGGTTGAAATAGCTTTTAAGGTTACGGTAGCAACACCTTCTGAGTTGGTTGTTCCCTTGTAGGTTTTACCGTTGAATACTATGGTAATAACTTTATTGGTCAAAACCTTTCCATTAGCATCATTAAGGGTTACAATGTATTTGTAACCTGAAGCAATAGATTTTAAATAAACAGTTTTGCTAACGGCAGTTAAAGCAGATGCAGCCCTATCATCTTTCACGGTAATTGAAGCATTTCCACTTGCAGATGCATAATTGTCATTACCTTCATATTTAATTGCTGCTTCATAAGTGCCGGCGGTTAAACTTAAATTGACTGTTGCAATACCATTGGCATTAGTGGCGGTTGTGTAGTTAACTCCGTTAATTGTAACAATCACAGTTTGTTTTGGAATCGCTTTGTTGTTTTGATCAATCAGTGTAATTTCAAGAGTTCCTTTCTTATAACCAACAGTCACATCAGCCGCATCGATAGTTACAGTTTCTTTATCGGAGTAGGTTCTCACTACATTATCCTCAGATTGATATTTGTTTTCTGCTTTTGCAAGATAAGTTACAAAAGTAGGAGGGTATGGTAATGAGTCTAAGTTATATGTGTTTGCACCGATTGTTACATTGTAATATCCTCCACCAAGTAAAATACCAATTCTGCTTCCTTTTAATGTATTATTAAATAAACATTCATTGCCTGAGCCATAACATGTGATGGAAGCAATTTTAGAGTTTAAAATGGTGTTGTTGTATACAGCATGTCCTCTTGAGTGCATTAAGTAAATTCCTTCTTTGGAACCTGAGACGATGTTGTTAAATATGGTTGCATTGGGTCCGGTTCCGTGCCTTACATCAATGCCATGGTTTATGGCATTAGTAATTATATTGCCTGCAATGGTACTGTAAGGGGAACCAAAGTTCATTATGCCTGTTGTGTATTGGTCATGTACATTATTGTTTGCAATAATGCTGTGGTTACAATGTTGTTGGAAAATACCCCAGGATGCGCCTTTGATATCACAACCTGTAATTGTTAAATTAACCGTAGACTCAGCATAAAGACCGGAAGTCTTATATTCATCTGTTTTTGGTGTTACCTTTGTTGTATCATATCCTGGGTATAATGCAATGATATTCAAATTGCTGACAACTGCATTGGTGTTATTTAATACATATAATACTGCACGGTATGCAACTGAATATCCTCCATTGTTAGTGCTTGCCCTTACTTTTTCAGGTATGTAATTTAAGCTGATATTGTTATATCCAATTAAAGTTGCATTGTTGCCGATTATTTTAATGTTTTTATCAGTATAGATGGAAATGTTTTCATAAATTCCATTTGCTTCGAATTCTAATGTGTCTTTGTCATTCATTGAGCCAATTATGGTTTGAATCTCAGCGCTTGATGTTCCAATTGGAACGGTGTATATAGTTCCAGTCTTTTCTAAAATTGTAGCATAATCAATGCCGATTCCTGCAGGAGCTTTAATTTCACTGTATTCAGTGTAAGTTGGACTGTAACTTGAACTGTCAGAATAGGTACCCATTATATCTGCAGTATCTTGATAATCAGATTTTGCTTCTGCAACATAATATACAAAGGTTGGCGGCATTGGTAGGTTATCTAAATCAAATTCATTTTCACCAATGGTGATATTGTTGTATCCCCCACCTAACAATACTCCAATTCTGGATTTTTTCATAGTGTTGTTATAGATATTTATGTTTGATGATCCATAACAAGTAATAGAGCTTATGGTACAGTTAATCAATGTATTATAAGATGCTGTGTGTCCTTTTGAGTGCATTAAGTAAATTCCTTCTTTAGAACCAATTACTGTATTATTTATAACTTTCACATTTGGTCCAATACTATGTCTCACGTCAATACCGTGGTTTATGGCATTGGAGACTTTATTTTGTTCAATTAAAGTTCTGGCAGATCCGAAGTTTAAAAATCCTGTTACTGCCTGATTTTTAACAGTATTTTTTTTCACAATTCCATCTTCACAAAATTGGAAATATAATCCCCAGGAGGATCCATTCAGGGTATTATTTTCAAAAGTCAAATTTTTTGCCTGATAGGCATATACTAAAGTATTTAAATAATTCGAAGAGCTGTTTGCACCTCCGACAATAGTTAATCCATTAATAGTCACTCCGGTTGTCTTTAAAATGTATAATGTTGCAAAGTTTTTAATGGAATATCCTCCACCACTGGTGTTTCCCCAAATGAGTTCAGGTGTGTTATTTTTGGAAGGAGTATCGTATCCTACTAATTTTGCTCCATTGCCGTTTACTGTAATATTTTTGTCAATGTAAATGCAGATGTCATTATATGTTCCAATTTCGAATGATAATGTGTCACCATCGTGCATACCGTTGATTTTTTCTTGGATTACAGAGCTATTTGAACCTGCTGTAATAGTTTGTTGTGATGATAACATATCATCGTCGCTTTGACTTATTGTTGCTATGTCATTAGTTTGATGTAACTGAACATCTTCTGTAATTTCTTCAGCAAATACAGAATTTAAACTTAATATTACAACATATACTAATAAAATAGCTAGAATAAAATTCTTTCTATTCATTATTTCACTCTTTTATTTAAATTTTAACCATTGCTTAGAAATTCATAAAATTAAGATTAAGCAACTTATGATATAGTGTATTTTTCATTATATTTAAATTAAAATGTCTTAAAATTTCTATATAACACTGTTAATATTTGTAAAACATAATTTAAACACTTTTAAATCCATATTTTTTGATTTTTTTAATAAAGTTTATATATTATTGCTATGATATTCTATTGTATAATCAATATTCATGTTCGGTTAAGTCGTTAATTTAAGTGTATGATTATGCCTTTAAATTGGATAGTTCATTATCAATAGTCAATTAATTTCATATAATAATATAACTGAATGGCATGTATTGATTACAATTACATATTGGAGAGTAAAAATATGGATAAGAGATTTTCAATAATTTTGTTCATATGTCTAATTAGTTTATTTCTAATTTCGGCAGTTAGCGCAGCAGCTGATGAAAGTAAAACCAATAATGCAATTGCCGGTTTTGATACCCACTATCAAGTTACTTCTGATTTGTCAAATGATGATGTTCAAAGTATGTTTGATGGAGCTAGTGATGGGGATACATTCGAGTTTACAGATTCCAATTATAATGACATGTCTTTAATTGTGGATAAAAAGCTGAATATTGTATCTAATTGCAATTCTAAAGTTTATACTTCAAGTCAGCTAAGTGACAGTGCAAGAAAATTAGGAATCACTAGTTCCTTTGGATTTTACTTCACATCTGCTGGTGCAGGCAGTGTTTTATCGGGAATTACCATTGTCTCTTCAAATAGCGATTGCGGAATAATTGTTGATTCAGCTAGAAACGTAACAATCAATAATAATGTAATTGCGGGTGGTAAAAATTGCATTTTAATTAAAACCTCCCAAGACATTACTATAACAAATAACAATATTTCAAAAGCAACAGCTAATGGAATTCAACTTCAGAATGTTTATAACTCGTTAATCTCAAAAAACGATATTTCTCACAATAAAAGATCAGGAATTGAATCTTCAAATATTTATCATTGTGAAATAACTAATAATGCTGTTCATCATAATAATTTTAATGGAATTTCATTGTTCAATATATCTTATGGAAATGTAATTAAACACAATCAGGCTTATGAAAATCCAAATGGCATTTATATTAATTCAAAATCTTCATATGATGTTATAAATGCAAATTCATTTATCCACAATCGAAAAGACACAGATTATGAATTAGGTGCTTTTGAATCTGGTAATGGTTTACTTTTTGGAAAGAACTTCAGAACTTCCAAAGAAGATAGTTCTGCTAGATTGGAAGTTAAATATAATGTTTTAGCACATAATGAAGGTTATCAAGCTAAAAATAATCCTGAATTGCCGACATTCAAACTTGGAGACAATTGGTTCGATTCTACTGATGATGAGAATACCTTTGTCTGCCCTATGCTTTTGGCGGGCATTATGAAAATGGGAACAGTATCTGTTAAAAACGGTATAGGTCTTCAGATGTATGATACTAAAGGCCAGCCTGTAAAGGAGTTTGGAACATTTGATACTACAGTAAATGTTGATGGTAATACCTACACTGCGAAATTTGTAAATGGCAAAGCCACAATCGATGCAAATTTAGATCCTGATAGGGAATATGATATTGAAGTTAATATTGGTGGAAAACCTGTAACTTTTAAATATAAAGTTGCTTCTGGCAAAACTGGTGAAAATAAAGACTCTTCTACCACAGACCATTCTGGTGGAAAAAAAGGATCATCAGGTTCTAATCCGCAAACTTCCACAAGTTCAAGTTCTGGTGTTGCTAAAGGCAATGGGGGGAATGGAACTTCCAACAGTGCACATTATGCAAATTCTGATAAATCAGGAGTTTATGGAACTAATGCATCTGGCAGTTATCGGGATTCATCTGATAATGGTGAAAGTGCCTTGACAAATGGGGATATTGATGCAGGAGATGCAAGTGAAGGTGAAGTATCTAAAGAAGGGGAAGCATATGAAGTCGTACCTCAAAGCAAGATTTCAAAAGAAATCACCGATACATCAGGTCTTGTGGTATTAAGTATTATTTCCATTATGGGAATGCTTATTTACGGATACTGGCGTAGAGATAACTGCGATTAAATTCTTTTTCTTTTTTTTTATTTATTGGCTACTTTTAACATATGATCTTTAAAATTCAGCTATTGCGGTTAATGAAAAGGAATGTGGGTTGTTGAATGATTTAAAATTTGTATTGGGTGATATAAATATCAGTGTAATCATGAAATCATTGATAATAATGATTCATCATATTTAAAGTCATTTTTACTCTCTTCAAGTGAAAGCATAATTTTAAAATGGATTTGGGAAACTGGTAGTCTGTATTTTTTTTATATAACTTGATGGATCTAGAAGTAATGGAACCATAAGTTTAATAGTACTTGGGGAATAATATATTATTAATATGTGGATAATGAGGTTATTTTTATGGATGATGAAACACTTAAAGCATATGGTTATGTAATTAGTTCATCCTATAGGGAAAAATCGGTTAAATCCTTAAGTGATGGTAAGAAAATTCCAACAGATTTGGCAGAGGATATTGGAATTAGAACAAATCATGTTTCTAAAGTTTTGCGCGAACTTAAGGAATGTGGTGTAGTTGTATGTGAAAATGAGGAAAAACGTATAGCTAAACTTGTAGATTGATGCTATTTTTTCAATGTATTGGTGATTTAATTGAGAAGAGGGGTGATAATTTTAGTAGTAATTATAATTGTATTGTTAATTATGATATTTGCTTTCAATAATTATGATGCTTCTCCAACTGGGGATAATTACTCTTATATTGAAACACAAATGCGAAAATTATGGTATTGAAAAAGAATTTTAATTTAAAAATTCAATTTCAAATGCAATAACAGGATAATCAAGGGTGAAATTACTGATTACTTCAGGGGATACCTCACCAAAGAAACCTTTAACAGAAAGGTTGCCTGCACCACCTTCAACATCGGCCACTCTACCGCTAATGAAGGTCTTATTTTCACTATCCCTAATTTCCATTGAGTAACCAAGGTTAGATAAAACAGTAGTTACAACAGATTTTATTTCGGTAAAGTTGGCAGTTGAGTGACAAATTACTCCAGCTAATTTTTTGGAAGAAACGGTTTTATTTTCTTTACTTTCATCTAAGTATAAAACGTCCCCAATTTCGAATATTTTTTGAGGTAGATCCTCATGTTTGTTGTCTTCTAAAAATTCCATTAAACTATTGATTAGGCTAGTTCTAATCATGGTTCTATCAATTGTAATTGGTTTTGCAACTTGCACATGAGGTTTTTCTTCCTGATTCATGTTTCTGTAATGTGATTCTTCGCTTGTAAGCATTAGACTCATTACTTCCTGGAAACCTAAGCCAACCATCACATCACGAATGCTGCTTTCTGCTTTAAACCAATTGTTTTCATAAGCAACAGTATTGATGTCAGGCAATTTTGCTACAACATCATTAATGCGGTATTGCACCGCAATATTTTCAACAATATCAACTTCATGTAAAATATCTATTCTGTAAGGGGGGATAATGGCTTTAACTTCATTATCATTTAATATTTCAGCATCAAAACGAGCTTTTTTAAGCAAACCTTCAATATCTTTGGCAGTTAAATTAGTTCCGCCGATTAATTCATTTGCAGTATTAACATGAATGTTCATTTCTTGTGGAGTCAAATCCGGACTAACAATTATTTTATCATCATATTTAACTTCCATGCTTTTGATTTGACCTCCAACTTCAGCAAATGAAGAGCAAATGATGTTTAATGTTTGATTAACCGCTTTCTCATCAGTTCCAGTTACATCGACAATAATGTTTTTTGTGCTCTCATGGAGTTTTGTTAATTCTCCGTTAATAATCGGAGGCATAGATAAGACATTGTTGTTTTTATCCAGAATTAATGGGTATTTGTCAAATTCGTCAATTAAATGGGCATAATCTTTACCTTTTTCATGCTCTTTTAAAATTGCTTCAGGAGTCATTTCCAAGTCTTTTTCCAGCGGAACAAAAGCATTTTCATCTTTTGGTGTAGCAATATATCTGAATGGAGCTTCAACAACATCCGCATTATGAATGCCGATAGCTACTTTTTTCCTATCTCTTCCAATAACCCAGTGAAGGTTTTCTTGGAAATCCATAATATATTTGAGTTTATCACCAGCAAAATCAACATTGTTGATTTTAGCAAAAGCAATGTATGGTCTGATTTCGGCAACTTCTTTTTCCACAATTACCTCTTCATTTGAATGGATTGTTTCATATTTTGCTAATCCTACTTCCTGACCAATAAAACCTTTAAAAGATCTAGCCACTCCCTCAACAGATAAATTGTCCGGACGGTTTGGGAAGAATTCTACTTTGATTTCTTCATCATCAAAGTCCTCAATATCACTGGACATCATTGGTAAAGTGTCTATTAATTCATCTTTTTCCATGTCGATACCTAAATCTCTTAAATCTTTATATTTAAATGTTATAACTGGCATTCAATAACTCCATTAATTAATTTATTATAATCCATATATTAAAATGAAAAATAGAGACTCAATTACAAAGTGAAGAGCTCTATGTTCTAATTCACCCATATCTCGTATAAAGACAGTATGGGTTACATCAATTGTAAAGTGGACTAGTGCTCCTAGTATTCCAATAACTGGATTTAAGAAAACTATTGACAATACTATAAAATGAAATCCAGCTTCCATCGCTTCATGGGAAAGCCAAGTTTGCCATGTATAATGGGTGGATTGTTGAATTAAACCACCTAATAGTATGTAGAAGTTATTTAATACTTTCCACATTAAAGTGGTGTGCAATACATCACTTACAGCTAATACAACTGCAATATAAAACCATAGTAATTCCATTTCTCACACAATCCTTTTTTAATTCATAATATTATTACACTCAATTCAATTATTAATCAAAATTTTGATAATTATGAAATAATTGTTATAGATGATGGTTCAAGTGATAATACTTTATCAAATATTAAAACTTTATCTAAACAAGATAACAATGTTAAGTTCATTTCATTTTCAAGAAATTTTGGGAAAGAATCTGCGTTATATGCAGGTCTTGTAAATAGTTCTGGGGATTATGTAGTTATAATGGATGTGGACTTACAAGATCCTCCAAGTTTACTTCCTGAAATGATAAGTATTCTTGAGGATTCAGATTTTGATTGTGTAGCTACTAGACGAGTTTCAAGAAAGGGAGAACCCATTATCAGGTCATTTTTTGCAAGATTATTTTATAAATTAATGAGTTTTTCAGACGTGGATTTGGTCGATGGTGCAAGAGATTATAGGATGATGAAAAGACAAGTTGTTAATTCTGTTCTGGAATTAAATGAATATAATCGTTTTTCTAAGGGAATATTTCAATGGGTCGGTTTTAAAAATAAATGGCTTGAATATGAAAATATTGAAAGGATAAATGGTGAGACAAGCTGGTCATTTTGGTCACTATTTAAATATTCCATAGAGGCTATCGTTGCTTTTACAACCCTTCCTTTATCAATTTCAACATTTATGGGCATTTTATGTTCAATAATTTCTTTTATTTTAATAGGTGTTGTTGTATTTAAAAATTTAGTTTTTGGTGATGCTGTTCAAGGTTGGACTTCTTTAATATGTGTTATTTTATTATTAGGCGGTATTCAATTGTTATCTATTGGAATATTAGGTAAATATTTGGAAAAACCTATATTGAAACTAAAAAAGGCCGATTTATTTAGTTAAAGAAACTAACTTTAAAATTTAATATTTTGTATAAATTTTTATTTATGATGAATTAGATATAATTATTTAAATAATATTTGATTTAGTGATATAATGGAAGAGGATATTTTTAATGTTAAACGGTATAATAAAGAATTTATAGGAAAATTATTTTATATTTTTTCTTTTTTGTTTTTTGGTTTTATGGTATATTTAATTATTACTAAACCTTTTGTTTTTAATGATGATTGGTTTACAGTTGGTTTAACTTATCTTCCATTATCTGATTCAATAAAAATAACTGCAGCGGATGTACATCCTCCGTTATATTATATAATTATTAAATTTGTAACTTTTATTTTAACTAGTCTTAATATAAAATACAATACAATTTTTCTTTTAAAACTGCTTTCTGCAGTTCCATATCTTTTAATTTTAATAGTTTCTGGAATAAAATTGAAAAATGAGTATGATTGGTTAACTATAGGGTTATTTACAATTCTCATTGCTATCATGTCAAATTTTCTTTTAATGTATGTATCAATAAGGATGTACACCTATAGTGTTTTGTTTTTATTATTGTCTTTTTATTACTTAAATGATGTTATAAAAGAGTCTTCTACAAAATCTTGGGTATTATTTACTTTATTCACTTTATTAGGGGCATATACTCATTATTACACAGCAATATCCTCAAGTTTATTGTATTTTTGTTTATTAGGATATTATTTGTTTAATAAAAACCTTAAATTCAATAATAAAACTGAAATAAAAAAATGGTTTGTTTCTGTATTGTCTTTAATAGTTTTATATTTGCCTTGGATTTCAGTTTTATTGTCTCAATTCAGTAGGGTAAGTGATAGTTATTGGATACCTCCTATTGATATTAATAGTATAATGCATATTTTTAGTTATTTTGCTGTAGATACTGGTGATTTTTTTGTTCAAGTTTCTTGTTTATGTGTTTTAGCTATTTTGATGATTTGCGTATTTTCAAATTTAAATAAAATGAATGATATGGAAAAATTTTATATTTTAACCGGGCTTTCAGTGTTTTTTGGAAGCTTTTTTATAGGATTTATATTATCTTATGTTTTCCAACCAATGTTATATGATCGTTATCTTTTACCTGCTATGGGATTATTATGGTTGATATTTTCAATTTCTATCTCAAGATTATATGATTCCAATAAAAAAATATTTGTCATGATATTATGTTTACTTTTGGTTTTGGGTTCTGTAAGCTTAATTGATACTATTGACACTATTAATAGATATGATCATTATACAGATACAACTATGGAGTTAATTAATAATTTTGATAATGATACTATAGTGATTTATAGTATTGAACATGAGTTTATAAGATTCCATGAACAATTAAAAGGAACAAATGAATTCCTAGTTCCTAATAAAAATAGGCTTTTAATCCTAATGATTATAACTTGTCAGTAATGCCGATTGATAAAATTGTAAATGAAAATCCTCATAAAGATATATATCTAATATTGAGAATTCAAAAAAGTAATGAAAATTTTGGAGAAGGGATTAAAGTTAACAAATCAGCTTATATTGGACCTTCTTTTGTAAAATTGGAAAAAATTAACTGATTGTTAATAATTAAGGGCATTATATGAGTTTAAAAAAGAGTTAATACTTTATTTAATATTCGGCATTTTAACTACAATTGTTAATATTGTAGTTTATTTAATTTTGCCAAGTTTTTAAATATTGATTATATAATATCTAATATTTTCGCATGGTTTTTTTCTGTTTTATTTGCTTATGTAACTAATAGAATTTGGGTTTTTGAGCGGAAAAGCAATAATATAATTAAAGAAGCAACTTTATTTTATGGAGGTCGGGTTTTTTCAGGAGTTTTAGATACCGGACTCATGTATCTATTTATTGATATATTGTTTATTAATGATTTTATATCTAAAATTATAATACAGGTCATTGTTGTCATTGTTAATTATGTTTTTAGCAAATTCATTGTTTTTAAATAATAAGATGCCTATTGTGGTATGATGTTTAGAAAAGCTTGCAATGCTTTCAAATCTTGCTTTTGAGTTCTAACTTCTGGTCTTGTAATAATTACGTTTTGTAAGATTAATTCAGTTCCAAGCATGCTAACAGTTCCAAATAAAGAACCTACACCATGAATAATGGATCATTCAATGCTGTTTGTTAATTCTATAATTTACTTGCCAACAGCACCATAAATTGCAGAATCTCACTGAACACTAGTTACTAATTTATTTACTTTTATAGCTTCAGCAATTATTCCCTTGCTTTCTTCTAAATTAAGATAAGCGCTGCTGTAAACTTCACAATCATCTTTTTTGGATTTAAAACTTATTTATTTTAATAGGCATTCGTCAATTTGGTTTTTTGTGAAGAGTGGATGAAATTTCTACATGGTATATAGTTTTATTTCAAATTATGCAGTTTTTCATTAGCTTCCTGTGAACATCCTCATTGGAATTATTTTTCAACGTTTTCTATTGCATATTTTACTGTTTCACTAGTATGTTCACAAAATTCTATGTAATGATTTAAATCAGCATTAACTTCATGAATTTTAGAAAGTGGAATTTCTTCATTAATATAATCATTTCTACTAATTGAAGTTTTAGTCACATTTTAATCTGTGTATGAAATGGGCAAAGCAGAAGGTTAATGAGATGATTTTAGAGTTAGGGTTTTGATTGCTTTTTAAACTATTTTATAACCTTAAATTATTTCATTGTTTATTTTAAAAACAGTTATATTAATTGAATTCTACTTTAATATTGTCAAGTTTTGTTTAATTAAATTTAAATACTTTTAAAGTTAATATATTTTGTATGGATTTGAATTTTGACTTTACCGAAAAAAGAGTAATTATTACTGCATTTTTCTGTATGGCATTCACAATCGCAAACTTAATCACTGTTAAAATCATAAGTATAGACTTTATAGGTATGCAAACTCCTGCTGGAGTTTTAATTTATCCTTTAGTTTATATTTTAACTAACGTAATTGCAGATGTTTATGGTGAGAGAACTGCACGTCGAACCATTATTCTAGGTCTTTGTGTAGATGTTTTATTTGTATTTATGACAACATTAATATTGTTCTTGCCTTCTCCATCATTCTATACTGGAGATTCAAGCCTTGCATTTGTATTTACTCAAACTCCAAGAATTCTTATAGCTTCTTACATTAGTTACTTAATCGGTAACTTTGTAAATGCAAGAATTACTACTATGGTAAACGCTGGCGAGGAGTATTCCTCTGTTAAAAACTTGGGGATTATTGCTTTAAGTGAACTAATAGATAATTTCATATTTATCGGTTTGGCATTTGTTGGAGTATATTCTGTAGTGGATATTTTAATAATGATTATTTCACATTGGGTATTAAGTTTAATTTGGAGTGCAATAGCTCAACCATTTACTTCAATGACTGTTAGGTGGGCTAAAAAAGGAAAATCTGTGGAAATTTAAATTTTTTAGGGATTTATTTTCCCAACTTTTTTTTATTTTTCAATCACATTTCTAAAAAGATAAATATTTTATACTTTTATTCAGAGATATATTAATAGTCAAAAATTATTATTTTATATTTGAAATAAGTTTTTACAAATTTTAGATATTTTTATATTATTAAATAGATTTTTTGGTAATTATTGATCAATTTATGAGAATTTTGTGATATGTATGGTTGAAGAAAATAGTAATATGATATTAGGTGTTGCTGATAAGCCATCTACACTTAGATGGATTTTACTTGCTATTCAGCATGTATGTGCAATGTTCGGAGCTACAATTTTGGTTCCAATTGTTGTCAATACAACGGCTGGAGCAGATATCTTGTCAATTCCGGTAGCATTAGTATCATCAGGTATAGGTACGTTAATTTACATTATTTGTACTCGTAATAGAAGTCCAGTTTATCTGGGAAGTTCTTTTGCATTCATCACTCCAATGGTTGCAGGATATGCAATAGGAGGTACTGGAAGTGTATTCACTGCACTGATGATTGTAGGTATAGTTTATATGATTATTGCTTTGATAATCCATCTTTCTGGTCCTGGTTGGATTAATAAGTTATTGCCTCCTGTTGTTGTAGGTCCAATGATTATGGTTATTGGTTTATCACTTGCTCCAACAGCTATTTCTGAAATTGGATTAAATTTAACAACTGTCCAATTGAACAATATATTGGTTGCATTTGTTTCATTTTTAACAACTGCAATTATTGCGATTCATGGAAAAGGAATTATAAGGGTTATTCCATTTTTATTAGGTATTATTGTAGGTTATGTTGTAGCGGCAGTATTGGGGATGGTTGATTTTTCACAAGCTTTAACAGCAAGTATTGTTGAAGTTCCAAAATTCTATCTGCCATTTATGCATTATG
Organism: Methanobrevibacter sp. V14; assembly: GCF_963082475.1. NCBI lineage: Archaea > Methanobacteriati > Methanobacteriota > Methanobacteria > Methanobacteriales > Methanobacteriaceae > Methanobrevibacter > Methanobrevibacter sp. V14. The sequence goes on along the minus strand of NZ_CAUJAM010000001.1, from coordinate 18,336 downwards.
ATTTAAACTTTGCAGCAGTTTTAACTATTGTTCCAATTGCTTTAGTAACAATGGTGGAGCATGTAGGTGACCATAAAGTATTAAGTGAAATTATTGGCCGTGATTTAATCGAAGATCCGGGACTTAATAAGACCCTTCTTGGTGATGGACTTGCTACATTTTTAGCAGCTGTTATTGGCGGTCCTGCAAACACTACTTATGGTGAAAATACGTCTGTTGTTGGTATGACTCGTGTAGCATCAACTCATGTTTTAGGTCTTGCAGCATTAATTGCTATTGTATTTGCATTTTCAGGACATTTGACAGCACTCCTAACAGCTATTCCGGCACCGGTTTTAGGGGGAATTTCAGTATTATTATATGGGTTTATCTGTGTAAATGGACTTAAAATCTTAATTAGTCATCAAGTCGATTTTAATAATACTAAAAATGTAGTAGTGGCTGCAACAATGCTTGTTTTAGGTTTAGGTGGGGCAACATTATCTATCGTGTCTGGTGATTTATCCATCTCAATATCTGGAATGTCTCTTGCAGCAATTATTGGCGTACTTTTAAATCTTTTAATACCGGAGGAACAGCATGAATGAATTTGTATTAAATCATCCATTGATAACTCATAAATTAGCTATTTTAAGAGATGAAAACACTGGAACAAAAGAATTTAGAGAATTAGTAACTGAAATCTCAACAATTCTTCTATATGAAGCAATGAGGGATGCAAAACTAGAAAAAGGAACAATCAAAACTCCGCTAGAAGAAATGGATACTGGAATGTTAAATGAAGATAGGTATGCATTTGTACCGATTTTAAGGGCAGGTATGGGTATGGTTGAAGGTGTTTTAAATGTAATTCCAAATGCAAAAATAGGTCACATTGGTCTTTATCGTGATGAGGAAACATTTCAGCCTGTTGAATATTATTATAAAATGCCTGATGGAATTGATAAAAGGGAGGTCTTTGTCATTGACCCAATGCTTGCAACCGGAGGAAGTGCATCAGCGACAATTTCAAGGCTCAAACAAGATGGAGTAACTGAAATTAAATTACTATGCATTGTCGCTGCTCCGGAGGGAATTAGATGTATCGAAAAGGAGCATCCTGATGTTAAAATATTCTGTGCAGTTGTGGATAGACAATTGAATGAAAATGCATATATTTTACCTGGTCTTGGGGATGCAGGTGACAGAGTATATGGAACGAAATAGTGAAGTCAAATCTTCACTTAATTTTAATTCTTTTAAGTGATGATCCACATAGGTGTTGTTTTTAAGATAAATTATATTTTTTTTTGAATTGTTTAAATAGTGTATAATTTTATTTAGATAATTTATACAAAGTTTGAAATTTTGAGTCATGTCGCATCCTTTTGATGATATGTCTGATTCATCTATTTTTGAGGCAAGATTTCTACGGGATTCATATCATTTTATAATTAATTTTTAGGCCGTTATACTAATGATATATCATAAATATGGTTCTTGGATGGATTAATGGCAATATTAATTCTATAATTGCGAATATGATGGTTAAACAAAAAGTTTTTATAAAATAATATTTAAATAATTGACTAGTTCTTGGAGGTTCTATTATGGATGAAAGAGTATATGATATTTTAGAATTTGCAATTGAAGGAAGAGAAGCAGTAAAAACAGTATTCTATTCAACAGATTCAACAAGTGGGTCTGTATGGTGTGTAAAACCAGGTCAGGAAGTAGCTTGTCACACTCACAACAATTCCGATGATATTTGGATTTGTATTCAGGGGAAAGGAGTATTCTACCCTGAAGTTGGAGATCATATTCCAATTAAAAAAGGTCAAGTTGCAGTAACTCCTAAAGGACTTTGTCATGGAGCTACTAATACTGGTGATGAAGACTTTATTTTTGTAAGTATTGTTGCACCGGTTCCGGCAGATTATAATCCATTATAATCTGATTTATTTTTTTTATTTTTCGATATAACTATTTGTATATGTCATTTTTTATTTTTATTATTAAACTTATTATTTTCATATTAAATTAATTTTTATATCTTAATTTTATAAAATATTGGATTTACTTAAAAATAATTAATAATATATATTATTAAATATTATATACTATATTATAAGGATTATTTTCAATATTTAATTCTTACAAATTGATTGTAAAGGAGGTGAAAATATGATAAATAAAAAGGTTATTATTGCATTGCTTGTGTTGGTTTTATTAACAATAAATTTTAGTGCGGCTAATGAAGTTGATAACTTAACTAGTGATGATTCGCCAACCAGCATTGATTGGGATGTATTAAAAACAAGTGATGTAATTGAAACAACCCTTAAAACTTCAGGTCAGATAAATACACGAATTACAGTTAACAGTACAGTTGATTTTGATGTTGTTGGAGATTACTTTAAAGTTAAATTAACAGACGCGGATAATAAAGCTTTAAAAAATACTAAAATCACATTCACTGTAAATGGAGTTAGCTATAACAAAAATACGGATTCAAATGGAATAGCCTCTTTTCAAATTAGGTTAAATGATGGCACATACAAAATTGTTTCTAAATTTGCGGGAAATTCTAACTACAAATCTTCATCCATTACAACTAAAATCACAATGGATAATACTCGTGAAGTTGCAAGTGGGTTAAGCAGCTCGGAAATCCAACAAACAATAGATAATGCAAAAATAAACAATGTAATATTATTTGAAGGTTCAAGTTATTCAGATATCAATCTTATAATCACCAAAAGTTTAATATTATTAAGCAATGTTGACACTACCTTAACAAGTTCCACAAATCCTGTGATTACAGTTAAAGGAAAAAGCGCATCCCTTACTACAGTCAAAGGATTCAAAATTAAATGCGGTGGTGATGGAATTAGTCTCAGAGATGTGGATTATGTAAAAATCATTAATAATGATATTGCTTCAGGTGGTGAAGGTATCGTGGCAGTAGGAACAAAGTATCTAAATATTTCCAAAAATGATATTTCCAAAAACACTAAAAGTGGAATAAGTCTTGCTGATTCAACTTATACTTATATTTTCAATAATAATATTAGGAATAATGGTGAAAACGGTATTCAAATAGCAAAATCTAGTCAAGTCTATATTCATGGAAATACTATTTCAAATAATAATCAAAACGGTGTTTATTTAGCTAAAAAGATCAATGGTGTAAATTATGGCCGTGGTCCGGATAACATATATTTAACTAAAAACACTATTTCGAAAAATGATTATAATGGAGTTCATGTTTATAATGCCAGAAATAACATCCAGATTAAAGGCAATTCCATAAAATCTAATACTAAAAGTGGTATTTCAATAACTTCTATTGGAAGCAACTCTATTCAATCTAATGTAATTGCAGATAATGCATATGTAGGAATTAAATTCAATGACGACTATGTAAAACCTAAAAATCAGGATATTAGTTATAATGCAATCATTGGTAATGGACATCGTGAAGTTGAAGCTAAAGAAACTTATTATAGTGAAAATGGTCAACGATTGGACATTGGGGATAATTGGTATGGGGGTGCTGGAGTAATTTGCCCTAAAATCAAATCAAACAACCTTAAATTTACTGTATCACAAATAGGAACTAATACATTCCAAGCTACTTTTACAGACTCGAACGGAAATATTGCAAGCTTGCTTCCAGATAGAACTTTATCCTATTGGATTGACAACGGCCATAAAGTTACAATGACAATTAGTGGAGGGGCTGCAACATTCAATGTCGATTTTTCAAATGGAGTCATTGTTAAAACCACTGTGGATGATGCTAGGGTGAATAATGCATATGATTCTAATAGCAAATCTACTTCTAAACCCATTAATGGTCAAACAACCAAATATTCCTATTCAAATATTCCCCATTATCAACTTTATGAGGATATAGGTAAAGAATATGGGAATGGTGAGGGTGGTTCAGGACAGGGTTCTAGTAATGGGAATAATGATAATGTGGAAAACAGCACTCGCAGTCAAAAACAAGATTTGAGTAATAATGTTAAAAACCAAGAAAATCATGTTTCACAAAATTATAAAACACAAGACACTACTTTTCAAGATAGTGGTTACGGAGAAAGTTCCGATGAGAGTATTTCGGGTTCTCAATCTAGATCTGTTGTAAAGCAAATATTGCTTGATGAAGATGATTTCTTTAGAGTCACCGGCATGTCATTCATAATATTGCTAATAATATTAACTGTTGCTTTTTATTATCGTGATGATATTAAAGAATTGAATTCCAAAAGATAATTATCTTCTTTTTTTACTATTTTTAACTCTAATTTTATAATAAATTATTTAAAACGATTTTTAACAAATATTATATTATATTACTGGAGGATTAATATGAATAAAAGTGATTTGAAAAGAGATTATTATATGCTCAAAGGACCACTTGCTAAAAAAGGTTATGATTGGTGGTGGCATTCTTTAACGGCTTACAATAAGAAAACTGGTGAAGAAAGACCATTTTTTATAGAATACTTTGTATGTAATCCAGCATTAGCTGAAGAAGAACCAACACTCGGACAATTGCCGGAAAACCAAAAAACAGGTAAAAAACCATAATATTGTATGATTAAAGCGGGAACTTGGGGTAAAAACCCTAAACAGATTCACAATTTTTACTCAATGAAATACTTTAACTGTCCTGATGATGAGTTAAATATTCAGGTGGGGGATTGTAGTTTAACAGAAACTCATATGAGTGGATTTGCAAGAGTTTCTGAAGAAGATGCTAAAAATCACCCGGAATACATGTGTGATGCTGGAGATATGATGTGGGATTTAGACATCGATAAGCAAATCACTTTTAATGTTGGATATGGTGCTAGTTCAATATTTAGAAAATTAAATTCATTCGAAATGTTTTGGCATGCTGAAGGAATCAAAACTCAATACAGTGGAACTATTTGGTTGGATGGGGAGGAATATGAAGTAATTCCTGAAAATCATATGGTTATGCTGATAAAAACTGGGGAGGGGATTTTACCTCTCCATGGTTATGGATTTCATCATGCAATATGGCCAGTCTTATATCTGGTAAAAAATTAAATAATTCTGCATTTGAGGCAGGTGGTGGAAGACCAAAAGCATTTGGTATTGAAATTCCACGTAAATTGCTTATTGGATTTTATTATGAAGGCACTATGTATGAATACAATTTTGCAAGATTCTGGAATCTTGTAAAAATCAATTTTGACTTTGAAGAGGGAGATGAAGTTCACACTTGGCATGTTAATGCAAGTAATAAAAACTCTAAAATGGAGTTAGTTCTTTATTGTAAACGTGATGAAATGATGTTATTTAATTATGAAGCTCCAGATGGTCAAAAGAGACATAATCGATTATGGAATGGTGGAAATGGTTGGGGTGAACTCAAATTATATAAAAAAGATGGAACTTTAATCGACCATGTAAAAATCGAAAATGCCGGATGTGAATATGGAGAGTATGATGACAAATGATATTCTTTGATGTACTCGCATTAATTGTTGTATATATCTATATAGTAATTATTTTTGTTGTGGCTGAAATGGTTTTAAAGACTAGGCCTGAAGTTTCACGTAAATTTTTACATATTATGATAGGTAACATGATATTTGCAATGCCATTTTTCTCAGATCCATGGGTAATGGTTTGGTTTTTAACACTTCCTATCACAATAGTGCTATTCTTCTTAACAGAATATTCTCCAATTAAAATTGACAATAGTGTAACCGAATCCGGACATGCTTTAGGGTTATTTTTTTATGCAGAAATATGGACTTTATTAATTGCAATATATTCTATGCTTTCACCAGCAAATGATTTTAAATTTTTTATTTGGATTGTTGCTTTAGCAATAGTTCCAATGGTATATGGTGATGGATTTGCAGCATTAATTGGTCAAAAATTTGGTAAAATCAAATACAAGGTATTTGGAGGTACAAAATCCATTGAAGGATCACTTACAATGTTTGTTGTAACAACTGTAATGAGTGTATTCGTGTGGATGGTTTTCGTTTCAATTGGATGTACAATGCCTGAATTTAATATTGTTAATATAATTATGATTTCATTAGTTGCAACGCTCTGTGAAGCATTTAGTTATGGTGGAATTGATAATTTGACAGTTCCAGCAATAACTTCTATTTTGTATTATTTAGTAGCTGTATTATAACTCCTACTAATCTCCTTTTTTTTTACATTTCAAATGTTTTTAGAACAATCAATAGCATAATGGCAATATTATTCAGCTATTTTTATAAATATCATCCACATGATTTGTTTTCTTATATCTAATCAATTCATCTATACGAAGATATTTTTCCTAAATTGGAATTTTTTCAATGGTTTTAATGGAAAATCCGGTTGATTATTAATGGTTTTTGAATAGGTATATAACACTATATGAATTTAAAAATATTTTTCATTGTCTTCTTTTTGCATTTCAGTTTGTATATTCTGCAGTTTAGTAAAGTTGATAATTACTCATTTATATATAGTTATAGTAAGTATTATTATCGAACTTAAATTGGAGACGATAATCATGTCGGATTCACGTGCAAGAGCTGAAGAGCGAGTTGATAGAAAAATTAAATTTTATAGAAATCTTAAAGCATATTTAATTGTTAATGCAATTTTAGCAGTTATTAACGGGTTTTCATCACCAAGTTTTTGGTGGGTAGTATTCCCATTATTTTTCTGGGGAATCGGAGTTTTAGTTGATTTCTTAAAAGCATTTGTATTTGTTGATGGTTTTGATGATGAGGAATACCGAGAACGTAAGATACAGGAAGAAATGGAAAAATTAAGTGATTAAAATATGAAAGTGAATTTGTTTGTTTCAAGAGATGTTGAAGAACCTTATGCTGATATTCACACCGATGAATTGACTGATAATATTACAAAAGCAATGTCAATTCTTGAAAATGAGGATTCAAATGATATGTTTGCTGTAAAAAAAAGGTTTGGATATTACTCTTTTAGAATTTGGGGTGATATTCATGTTTCGCGTGGAGGATAAGCAAGTTAATGTTTACACGCAAAACAATCAATATCAAATCAAAAAGCCATTAATCAAGTGGAGGAGGATTTGCCTTCAGATTTCATAAGAATTTCAAAAATAACTATTGTTAATTTGAAAAGAATTAAAAGGGTTGCTCCTTCACTTAAAGGAATGATGTTTATTGAACTTAAAAATGGCTTAAAGGATAACATCTCTAGAAAATATTTTTGCCTGATTTTAAAAAGGCTTTGGATTTATAGGTGATTAAATGAATATTTCAGATTTAATTAAACATTTGGCATTAGGTGCTTTTATTTGTCTTTTAGCAGTTGTTTTAATATCTCTTCATGCAGGGCCTCAAAATATTAGTTTTTCAGGTACTGAATTGATTAATTTGTTCCTTGGGGGCATTGTTATTGGTTGGGCATTTTCTTTAAGTGGATTCATATATGAAAAAGAAAATCTTACCATGCCTTTGCAGGTAATTTTCCAAATGCTTATAGGAATGACTGTATTGTTTTTAGTTGCAATATATTTAAAGTGGATGCCTACTAATTTAGGTGTTGGTCCAGTAATAACATGGATTTTAATTGCATGTGTATTTGCGGCTATTTCATGGTGTGGTTTTTATATATATTATTACTTACTTGCGAGAAGCTTAAATAAAAAAATTGTAAATAAGTAAATAGTTTTAACTATTTACTCTTATTCTTTTGTTTTCTATATCCAACTGATAATAAAATAACCATTGCCGCCATGCCTATGATAAATATTCTTAAAACAACATTAACTTGTTTAGATACTGAACTGTCAGGTTCATTTAATTCATAAACTTCTTTATCATTGCCATGGCTGGTTGTGTTTTCAATAATTATTTTATCACTGGAATTAACAATATGGAAATTATTATCTTTATCTATATTATCATTTTTACCAGCAATATTGGTTTTTCTTCATTATTTATAATAGATTGGTTAATAGTGCTTAATTTAGGTTTACTTTCAATTGTATTCTGATTTGTGTGTTTATTATTAAATAGGCTTTTAAATTCATTAAGTGAATTATTTGGGAAGTAACTATTAATCAAATCACCGTATTTATCTAATAAATTTAAGTTTAAAATTTTTAATAAATCAGATTTAATAGTTGAAGTTACTTTACTTCTACTTGTAACATTGTTCGGATCTATTATGGATGAATCATTAGGATTTTCATCTCCCCAATCATTATTGTTAAATTTGGTATATAAATTTCCAATGTCGTCCCATTTAATAAATATTTCCCGACCATATGGTGAAGTGTTGTTTGTTATGAGATTGTCATGTACATTTATAATGGTTTTAGCATCATACATTGGTTGTTGAATGTAAAATGATCCGCCAGTTTTTTTCCCATTGTTGTTCATGATTATGGAGTTTTTAAGATCCAAGTTTCCAGAAACCATTACTGCTCCACCATTTGTTCCAGCGCTATTGTTTAAGAAAACACATCTATTGATGTGGGAGATGCCTGACCAACTATAATATGCTCCACCCCATTCATCAGCATGGTTGAACATAAAAATACAATCCTCAACATTCCCATATCCGGAAACACTAACCCGAATAGCCCCTCCATCTCTATGCGCTGAATTATTAATAAAAACAGAATTATAAATATATGAATCTGCATAGCAGGTTGTTATGGCTCCACCATCATGTTCGGCATGATTATTTATAAATAATGAATTATTCACTAACAGATAACCTTTATTTTCATCAGTTCCATAATTTGAAATGCCTCCAGCATTAACACCGGCTCTATTGTTGGCAAAAATACAATTATCAACATATACATGTCCAGTTTCAATAGATATTGCTCCACCAAATCTTTCACTATTTGCATTTGTGAATGTGATATTTTTAAATGTTATATGAATTGAGTCATTCATTATTATAAAAATACCAGATTTATTTTGTCCATCAATAATAATCTCTCTTGGATTGCCGTTTCCCTGAATTGTTAAATTTTTAGTTAGTTCAAGATGGTTAATGTAATATGTTCCAGGATTAAGTTTGATTGTTGCATGATTGTCACTATTTAAAATTTCTTTTCAAGATTTAAAGTCGAATTTCTTAATATTTGATTATCATCTAATGAAATTTCATTCATATTCATAGTTGATGTTTGATTATCCTCCATTGCATTAACCGAATTTAAAGATATTAGGATAATTAGTAACATTAACAATATGTTAGTCAATTTTATTTTTACCACTTCCTTTTAGGTTTTAAATATTCTTTTTATTTTGTTAATTTAATTTTTATACTTGTTATATAATAAGTTTTACTTCGATTTTTTTTAATTAAATATTTTTTTTTAATTATTTTTATATAAATCTATTAATTTTGTAAATTATTTAATATTTATAAGTTTTTATTAGTTATATTTTTATATTATTGGATAATTTTTTAGATAAATCCATTTTTAATCGTTATGAATTATATTTCATATTTTTAATTTTTAGTATATTTTTTTATTTTAATTAAATACTTTAAAAAATAAATAAATAATTATATTAATTCAATATATTTCTTTATATATTAAAATAAGTATTTAAAATAATTAATTTCATTTTTAATTTTATTTTAAGAATTTTCAAAATTTTCAATAAATAATAATCTTTATATTATATATCGATATAATATTAAATTAACTGATATTAATAAAGATGATATTGGAATGAATAGTTTTTATTTTTATTAGTTAATTTAAAAATGGAGAAATAAATTATGGATAACAAAAAGATTTTATTATCTTTCCTTTTAGTTGTTTTAATTGCTTTATCTCTTAGTTCAGTTTCAGCTGAAGACGTATCTGATGTTGTATCATCAGATGATGCTTCTAATGTTGTGGCAATGGATGAAAACTTGGATATCTCATCTGGAAGTGATAATGCGGATGTATTGGCTGCTAATCCTGTTGCACCTACCACTAATACTTCAGATGCTATTCAAACAGCAGTTGATACAGCTACTGCGGGAGGCATAGTTGATTTAAGTGATTTTGCGTCTTATGATATTAAGAATCATACTATAAAGGTTGCTGATAAAGATAATTTAGTTATTAAAGGTAATGGTACTACAACTATTTTTGGTTATGGCGACAATGATGGATTTTTTTATATTACTTCTCAAAATGTCACAATTCAAGGAATTAAATTTATAGATAACAATCCTAAAAATAATTTTACATATAACGGTACTGTAGCAGGTTTTGGTGTTAATTTCAATGGAGGATCTGCTATGGGTGGAGTAGTTGATAATTGTTATTTCAAAAACTTCAATCAGGCTGTTGTAGTTAAATCTGCAAACAATATCACTGTTAAAAATTCTTACTTTGATGGTGGTTATGCTACTAAACTTGTTAATGATCCTAGTGTAAACAAGGAAAAAGGCTCTAAAGTAATTAGTATTATGGGTTCTTATTTCGCCCATATTGAGAACAATACTTTTAATGGTTCAGTACTTGATGCAATTTCTATTGCAGGAGGTAGTGGAGATGCTAAAATCATCGGAAACAAATTTATAAATAATGTCTATTCAATTTTCTTCGGTGGAGCATCAACCGAGGGCACTTTTATTAAAAATAACATATTTGATACTTGCGGTTATTTTAAAGAAAATAGTATTTACTGGGACAAATTCCCGGTAATCAGTATTCAAAAAGCTGCATCTGGGGTTTACATTGACAATAACACATTTAAAGCAATCAATAATAACTTCTTAATTGCTGCTGAACAAGGTAACACTGCTCATGGTTATGCAAGTAGTCTTGGTGACATTAATGTAACTAATAACAAAGTAACTTTAAACAGTAGTGATGTTGTTGCAGGTTCTATCATTTTATTACATATTAATTGTAAAAAAAGTGTTTTAAACCCGTATGCTAATATTACAGTTACTGGAAATGATGTTGCTAAAGGTGTAAATGTCGTTGTTGTATGGTCTACTGAATGGGGTACCGAAAACGGCGATGATATTGTAATTCCTGCTGCTGATTTAGTTCAAACTCAAATTAAAGTAACCAATGTAAAAGACATGATAATTACTGCTACTTTAACAGATATTTATGGTAAGGCTTTAAACAACCAAAATATTACTTATACTATTGGTGGTGGAAGTGCTCAAACTATTACTACTAATGAAAATGGTGTTTTCACAATTACTGGACAATCTGGTAAAGAAGTTGCTATTAATTTCGCTGAAACTAGTAAATATGCAGGCTCCCAAACAGCAATTACTTTAAATACTAAGACTGTTACACCAACTTTAAAAACAACTAAACTCACTGCTCCTAATAAGACATTTAAAGTTAAAAAGACTAAAAAAGTTGTAATTACTTTAAAAACTGTCAGTAATGTTATTAAAGGTAAAATAGTCACTCTTAAAGTTAAAGGTAAAACCTACTATGGTATTACTAATTCTAAAGGTAAAGTCACATTTAAAGTTGTACTTAAGAAAAAAGGCACTTTCAAATACAAAGTTAACTTTGCTGGTGACGCTACCTACAAAGCAATATCAAAAACTGGTAAAATAGTTGTTAAAAAATAACTATTTTCTTTTTATTTTTTTAATTGGATGTTGCCAAAATTAATTATTTTGAACATTGTAGAAACCATGTTTAAATTTAGATTAATATCGAATTTTTTTGCTTTTTTTATTTAAATAATAACCTTGTAGAAACCCTCTTCTAAAAAACTTGTATGGCTATAAATGTTATATAATACATCTTTGAGTTTTGTTTCTTTATTCTGTAGTCTTGTATTTCTACTAAAATTAACACCATTAAATTCTTCTTTTTATTACGGAAATTACGCTTTAAACATTCATTCTTCGTGCATTGACATCATGCCAGAAGATTGTAGCACTATTTAATCTATAATGTCATGTTGTCGCACCTTTTTTTTAATGGTATTTGGTCGAATGCTCCTACTTCTTCATTTTATGCATTTTTCTTATTTCTTCGGAAATCATATGCTTTGTCTGCTAGTATGTAATAGGGGGTTTGTATAGTATTAATTGTCTAATTGAAGGTAATGCGAATTGTGTATCATGTTTTGGACTTTTATTTGCTGCGTAATTTTAGGATCATTCGTGTGTCAACATTTGATTGCAATATTGGTTTTTAATGTAAGCTTTTTCGTGATTTGCCTCTTATTTGTGCATAATAATTTTATCAGCATAGTCGCTTGTGTGCCCAGTTCCATCCAATGGCAACTAATTTTACATTCTGATGGATGCATAAAAATTAATTAAGTCATTTAAATCTTTTAATTATGGTGTCTGACATTCTTACAAAGAATTTTTGAATAGTTGTGAAGTGTGGTAGCTTATTAAGACCTAGGAATTTTCTTATTTTATCCATAAGTTCCAAACATTCAATTATCTCGCGATAGGTTGTCTTTAAATAAGTTTTCATTGCTAAAATAGTGAATAATTGTGGTTGATCGTACAAATGATTGCTGTAATCACAGGAATACTTTGGAAAAATCCATTTGGAAATAGTTATAGGGTATTTATGTGGTTATTGCCTTTATTTGTTGTATTAATTATAGCATTCTTTATTTACATATACTTGCAAAGCCATTATAATTAATTTTGAAGGTCTAGAAACACGGAAGTTGCAGCAACCGCACCTTCACCACATGCAACAACCCATTGTTTTAATCCAACACATACATCACCAATAGCATAAACATAGTCAATATTAGTTTTTTGATTTTTATCAGTAATTATATGTCCTGTTTCATTTAGTTGAACATCTAGTTGTTCTGCAAGTTCAGTATGGGGAATATAACCTACGCTTACAAATATTCCATTAGTTGGAAGATTCATTAACGCACCGGTTCCCGTATCTTTTATAGTAACTGATTCAACAAGAATATCACCTTTGATTTCTTCTACAACTGCATTAAGGATAAAATTTATACCTGACTCTTTAATTTGATCCTTTAATTGTTTCTGAGCTCTAAATTCATCTCCTCTGTGAATGATTGTAACATTGGCTCCTAGATTTTTAAGGTAAATTGCTTCTTGAAGTGCGCTGTTTCCGCCCCCTACAATGATTATGTCCCTTCCAGCAAAGAAGAATCCGTCACAGGTTGCACAATAGCTTACACCTTTTCCTTTAAATTCATCTTCACCTTTTACATTTAATTGCTTACGGGAGCTTCCAGTTGCCAATATAATAGATTTAGTTTGATATTGGTCTTTATCGGTTTTAACGGTGAAGCGATATTCTGAATCATCTTTTGTTATTTCTTCCACATTTTCCATTTCATGAAGTTCATTGTTTTTAATAGCTTGTGCCTTCATTTTTTCTATTAACTCTAAACCTGAAATGTTATCAAAACCAGGGTAATTTTCCATTTCAGGAACTTCACGACCAATTCCGCCTGCCATATCTTTATCAATTATCAAGTTTTTAGTTCCTTGACGACCAGCATATATTCCTGCAGTTAATCCGCCAGGACCTGCTCCAATAATAATGATGTCATATTTCTCCATGGTATAACCTCAAATTAATATTGGCAATTATAATTTAAAAATAGTTAGGTTAATATCTGAAAAATTAGTTCTAAAAAGAGAGATAACAGGTGTTTAATCGGCATGTTAAACACCTTGAATTGAGGAAAATTATATTTTGGCAGATTTTTTTAAATTTTCCTAACGACTTGTATCAAATTAGAGAATTGTGAGAAATCTAATTTAACACATTCTAATTTTGGAGAGTATTATTATTTGACTAATAATGTGAGAGTTATTTTAGGTAAACCTAAATTTAAGCTCTACTTTATAGTTTTGCTTAAGTAGTATATAAAGCTTTCTATTTTTTAGGCAAACCTAAATTTATGGTAATCAAAAAATATATTTTTATAAAATTTGAACCTTGTAGAAATCATCATTTAATATTTGGTTTGTTCTGCAAATATTACATAATACTTCTTTGAGTTTTCTTATTCTTTATGTTTCTTTATTATTTTGTCCATTAGATTTTTCATTGCATGGAAAGTGCATCTTTGATGATTAAATCCTAAATCACAAATAAAACGGGTATAATGTGGAATATCTTTTGATGAAATTTTCTAGATTAGTGACTTTTGTTTTTATTACAATTTGGACAAATATATTCTTTTTTTTACGTATTCTCTCCCATTTATTAGGTTTGACTCGACATGAACCATTACTGTTCATTGAACTTCCACATTTAGTACATATTGGCCCATCATATTCATAATATACAATTTCCGAATAGTTCAGCAGAATGAACATCAAAATTATATTTATTTTCCAGTTTTCATTACTTAAACCAATCCTCAATCGCATTTAAAGATACATTTTGTTTTATCATTCGTGTTATGCACCTTCTGAAATCAGCATATTCGTCATAGTTATTATTTATCATTTTTTCACTGTTTTTAGACCAATTGGCCTTTTTGCTTTCTCAGAATCCTTTATTCAGAAAAGAACATCAGACTTCCTCAAAGTCACCCTACTCATCATAAAAAAAAAGAAATGGGGCAATTCTGGACTTACCAAGTTCATCTTCTGTCAGATACAGCTTGAGTTTAGCCTCTACCATTAAATCAATACGCCTATGGGCTATAACCGATATATGTTCCTTTTTAATCTGTATGGCCTATGTGTATTAACGACAGTTTTTCCAACACCTTTTGTCTGTCGACTTTCTTAACGATGCTTATATAAGTTCATTTAACATTAACCATGCTAGTCTTTCTCTCGCCATCAATCAAATATCATCTCAAATAAAGACAATATCTGTGTAATGATTAGATTAGAATTTAAACTATCATGCAATTCCCTACTGTTGTCAGTGATGCAGTTTCAAGTGAGAATAATCCATATAGCAAGGTTAACAATATATTAATAGTTGTACTGACATAAAACTCTCAAAAAAAATGAGCCCGTATAACAAAATTTAAAAGATAATTGCTTGTCGCACAAAAGAGAATAATAGAGAAATTAATCTCTATTTAATTTTAACTTTTACTTTTTTTGTAAGTGATTTATAGTAGTTACTTCCGCCAAATTTAACTATAGCATTATAAGTTCCTTTTTATTAACTTTTACTTTAAATGTAGCAACACCTCTTTATTGGTTTTGTAAATTTTGCCTTTTATTTTAAGTAATTCTAGCCTTTTTTGAGCCTTACCTTTATTATTTTTCAAAGTAGCAGTTATTTTCTTATATTTTGCTTTAACTTTAAAAGGTTTATTAGATATAGTTAATTTAGGGTAGCTTTTTCACAACAATTTTAACAGAAGAAGAAACACTTTGTATTCATCGTTTCCAGCAAAACTCAATTTAATATTGTAGGTTTTGGAATTGGCCAGTATAAACTTGTCCTTTCTTATTTGTAGTTAATTTATAAACTTTGTTATTTAATGTAACTACAATGTTAGCGTCTGAAACAATTTTATTGTTACTGTCTTTTAAAGTAATTATAAGTTGTTTTCCACCATTATAAACAAGTTTAGTATTACTAAATGAAAATTTAGTTGGAACTTTACTGTTAGGCATATCACTTGAATTTTTATATCCAGTTAATGTTCCATTATTATAAACAGAACTTAAAAATGAATATTCAAATAATCTTAGTGTTCCATAATTAACAATAGCGGGTTTTGAACTAATTTTATTGATTTCGCTAACATTAGATAATGTTGTTAAACCTCTATTAGTTAATATTGTGTTTTCACCATCAAAAATAGAATCAGTTAAATTTAAAACAGTCCATTGGTTCGATTGGTAAATATCACTTTCAACTTTATTATTTATAAATCTTGAATTTTCAATTACAGTTACCGCATTAAATTCTTCTATCATGTTTAAAGTACCGAATGTTGTAATTAATGTGCCATTTTTATTTACATGATTTTTAAATTCAGTATTATTAATATTTAATGCTCCAAAATCATTTAATATTGCAGAACTATCTGGAGCTACATTTGAATCAAATTCTGAATTTGATATGTTTACATATGGCACTCCACTATAACCAATGTAAATTGCACCAGCAGAAATGTTAGCTTCATTTTCTTTAAATGTACAGTTATTGATTGTAGTCCAATGAGTAGTCCATGTTGTAACACCATTAGATGTAATTCCAGTGATAGAATTGCTTAATCCCAAAGCACCACCAAACTCAGCAACATTCTTATTAAATTGAGAGTTTGAAATAAATTCATTGGCATAATTAGATACATAAATTGCTCCACCTACCGCATCAATATGTGCTGTTGCATTTCTAACAACTACATCACTAGTATCAATTATACATCCACAAGGACCAGTTACTACACCTTCTTTAATTTCTACTTCATAATTTTCACTAATAGCTTTATTACCATTGAAAATTGTGTTATCAATGGTCATGTTGGAATATGAAAGATAAATTGCTCCACCTCTCCAGTTTCCAACGTTATCTATGAATTTTGAATTTTTAATAAATCCATCATAACAGTTTGAACCCTCGAAATAGAGTGCACCACCAAAGGAAGTAGCTGTGTTATTTATAAATTCAACATTGTCAACAATAAATGATCCACTAACAGATGATGAACCTAAGACAAATATTGCTCCACCAAGTTTACCTTTATTATTTATAAATTTAGAGTCTTTAATAGTAGTATTGCCCCATACAAATATTGCTCCACCTCTATCAGCACTTAAATTTTTAAAGGTACAATTTTCAATGGTTAAGTTAGAATCATACATATTTTCAACAGCACCACCATCACCATATTTAAGGTTTGCTCCTTCAAATATTAAGTTTTTCAAGGTTAAATCAGAACCAATATCTACAAAGAAAATTCTACGGGAATCACCTTTAAATATGACTGATTGACTATTTAGTGAAGTAATGGTAACAGTTTTATTTACTGACCATGGTTCAATTGGCATATATCTATGACCAATATCTATTGTTGAATAAATTTCATAAACACCAGGAGTGCCTTTAATAACATCACCAGTTTTAGCTGCAGCTACAGCATCATAAATTGACCTATATGCAACATCATCAATAAACCAGAGATAATCATCAACTTTGAAGGTAGCAAAACCTGTGAAATTAGTTACATTCTCATCTCCAGCATAATCTACAGAGACGGTATAATTACCTGTTTTATTAGTTGGAAAAGTTAATACAACTTTTCCTTCATTTTCAGATAATGAATATTCAACATCGTTAACTTTAACTGTAACATTGTTTTTTAAGTTATATGGAACTCTAATAAGGATTTTTGAATTTTCACCAGGAGTTACATAAATAACAGCATAACCTTTTTCTTTTTCAGGAATAATCGGTTCTGTAGGTTTTTTAGTCACGTTAAATGAAGTTATACCAGTACTTTCATCATATAAATTATTTCCATTGAATTTAGCTATAACTCTATAAACTTGTAATTTATTTTCATAATCTTTGATGTATAAACCTGAAATATTAAAGCTACATGAGCCATTCACGAGTTGTTTTGTGAATTGTTTTGCATCAACTGTAATAGTTACACTACCGGTAGTAGCTGGATTAACAGTGACATTTATAATAGCATTTTCACCACTGTAAATGTTATCAGCCACAACAACTACATTAGAATCATATTTATCAACTTTAAATGAATCAAGTTTAGAAAATGGATTATACTTGTCATCACCCTCATAGCTTACATTAACATTATAAATATTTGGAATTGTGTATATTTCTAAGGTTACATTACCATTAATATTAGCTCTTGAGTAAGATATACCGTTTACACATATTGTAACATTATTAGCTAAGTCAATTGGGACATTAACAACAATGAGGGTTCTATAACCTGAATTAATTACAATATTAGGGTTCGCATTCTCTTTATTTAATTTTAATACTTTGAATGAGTAAGTATATCCTCTAATAGTGATTGTTTCTTCCCCAATATTTTTAGCATGATAATCTATTTGTCCGATATTATTAGCAATAGTGACAACTGGGCAAATTTCATTTAAACCAGATGATACATCTAAAGTGTATTCATGTACATTTTCTTTTAAAGTTGAAATTACGCCATTAACATCTCTATTTTTAAATTCAACATTGATTTTAACATTATCACCTTCATGAACTGGAGTTGTTTGAGTGATTGCTTGAATAATTAATTGGTTAGTGAATTTAATATTTGTATTTGCATTTTGTGAATTTGAACCCCAATAATTATATTCTCCACTTACATTAGCATAATCTAAATTACCATTATGCATTACAAATAAATGTTCTTGAGTAGAGGATACAAATAC